>NZ_JBWJFQ010000041.1:0-10693 GCF_057784235.1 Mesorhizobium sp. CNPSo 4670
AAGAATCCAGAATTGGATACTCAATAGGCATCGATTGGGTGGACGGCGGCCCGAGCTTTCAGGAGGGAGATGAGACGGTGCTTCAGGCCAACATGACCTTCCACCTCCTCATTGGTATCTTTGAGAAGACCGATGGTTACATCTTCAGTGAGACCGTTCGCGTGACCGATAATGGCGCGAAGTCGCTGAGCAATATGTCACGCGACCTGCTGGTAAATTGCTGACTTTTTGGGATTGCGATGCCCGGCGCAGCACCAATACGATGCGCCGGCATGCACACCGCCAGGCTGCGCTAACGTGTGTTTCGCACGGCAACTTTTTCGAGGATTTCGCGCCCGCAGACTTCATCCAGACGAAGGCTTGCGATCGGCATTGTGGTTGGCCAGATATTCGAAGATGGCGCTCTGAAGTTCGGTGATGCTTTGAAGCCAGATGCGTTTTCCGGTGATCTCTGCAAAGAAGCGCTCGACCATGTTGAGCCACGACGCTGAGGGGGTGAAGTGAAGATGGAACTGTGAATGTTGCTTGGTCCAGTATTTCTCGCCGGGGTCTTATAAGTGGCATACAGATCAGCGGCATCACCGCGTTAACACAACTCAGCAGGACCGCTGACATGGAGAAGCGCGCCGAGATTGTCAAGAAGCTCAACAACATTCTAACGGACAGCTGAAGCGCGAATTCGTGCTGGCGTCGCGGAGCGTTGGCACCCCGCCGCGCCGGATCATCTTTCGCCACGTGTTGCCCAATGTGATGTCGCCGATCATTGTCACAGCCACTCTCGGGATCGCAACGGCCATTATCACGGCAAGCCTGCTGTCGTTTCTTGGTCTGGGCTTTCCGCCGGACGACCTGGGGGCGACTGCTCTATGACGGGATTGGACACATGCAGATCTACCCGCAACTAGTGCTGTGGCCTGGGATTGCGATTTCGCTCACCGTCCTTAGCGTGAACTACATCGGCGACGGCCTCAGGGATGCGCTCGATCCGCGACTGCGGCGGCGATGCATTGGCATTGCGCCCATGGCCGCTTCCCTCGCTCAGCAAACGCCGATAGCGGTAGAGAACGTTGGGCGCTACACCGCGCGCCGGGCTACCAACGAGGTCTCCCGCCCGGCTCAAGACTGTCCGCGATGATCAGCAGCTTCTGCTCCCTCGACCAGTGCCGCAGACGCCTTGTGCTCCTGATCACCTGGATGCGCTGTTGATCCTCCGACATAAGCCGATCTTCAAGGATCCTTGAGCCTTTCCGGTAGCCAGTCGAAAATGTAGGGCAGTTCCAATGACGCCGCGGTCGCGGCACGGTTCCCCGGAAGCGATGGGAGGATGATCCATTCGGTTCAGACAGGTGATAGTGCAACATACGTTGCAAAGATGACCGAGTCTGTTATCGTGTCGGGCAAGCATGGCCATTTGTGTCGGGCGAGGTGGCATGAAGCATGATGTTTGAAACGGTTGTTTACGAAATCCGGGACGGTATCGCCGAAATTCGCCTGAATCGGCCGCACCGGCTAAACGCAGTGGTGCAGCAATTGTATGACGACGTTCTGGAGGCTCTCAATCAAGCTGAAATAGACAAGAACGTGCGCGTGATTGTGTTGACCGGAGAAGGGCGCGCATTTTGTGTCGGCGCCGATATGAAGGAGCACAAATCCGGCCGCTCGGACTTTGAGAAGAGGCAATATCTGATGAGCGAACAAAGGGTGTGCAGACGTCTCCTCTCATATCCAAAGCCGATCATTGCGGCTGTGAACGGCTATGCGCTCGGTGCCGGCGCGGAGATGGCCATCGCTTGCGATTTCATGGTAATCGCCGCATCGGCGCGGATCGGATTTCCCGAGATTGGCCTTGGTGCATTCCTCGGCGGTGGCGTCACGCATATCCTCCCAAGACTTGTCGGCCTGTCAAAGGCGCGTGAGCTGATTTTCTTAGGCCAGCAGATCGACGGAGCAGAAGCGGTCCGTATCGGGCTGGCATCACGCTGTATCCCCGACGATGAGTTTACCGAAGGCATCCGCACTTTGGCGGTCGAACTCTCAAAGGGGGCACCATTCTCGATGCAGCTTGCGAAAGAACAGTTGGCCTCGGCTGCTCACGGGACGTTCGACGCTGTGCTCATCGCTGAGCTTGAGGGCATGATGTTTTGTTCGACTACGCGCGATTGGCATGAGGGCGTCGCCGCTTTCGCCGAGAAGCGTCCGGCGATCTTCCGAGGGGAGTAACGATGGTTTCGAACGAACTGCTCCCCATTTTGTACCCCAACTGCATTGCAATCATCGGCGCGTCCAACAATCCCACGAAGCGGGGATATAGGTCACTGAGAAAACTGTTGGATGACGGCTATGCTGGAGCGATTTACCCCATCAATCCGAAGGAGACTGAAGTATGCGGCGTCCGTTGTCTACCTAGCCTAGGCACTGTGCCAGGGCCTGTCGATCTTGCGCTGATCTGTACGCCTGCTGCGACGGTTCCTTCAGTCATGGCCGAATGCGCCGCCAAAAAGGTGCGCGGCGCCGTGATTCTGGCGGGAGGCTTCGCGGAGACTGGAGACGATGGCAAGCGGCTCCAGGATGCGGCCCTCGCCGCTGCGCGCCTTGGTGGCGTGAGGGTCATAGGGCCCAACACCTCTGGTATTTTCAATACCCACAAAGCCTGTAACCTCGTCGGCTTTTCGGAGTTGCGCAAGGGTAGTATTGGGCTGTTGTCTCAATCCGGAAACATGGCGCTATCGCTCGTCACGGAAGTGCAAGCCAACGGCCATCTCGGCTTGAGCACCTATGTCGGCGTCGGGAACGAGGTCGACATAGGCTTTGACGAGTATCTCGACTACTTTTCGGCTGATCCCAACACGGACGTCGTGATTGCTTACGTTGAAGGACTGAAAAATGGCCGCCGCTTCTTGAACGCCTTGAAGCGCATCTCGCTAGAAAAACCCGTCGTTATCTACAAATCCGGCCGGACAAATGCAGGGCACATTTCCGCGAAGTCCCATACCGGCGCTTTGGCTGGCGAATATGCGATCAACGAGGGTGTCCTGAGGCAAGCCGGCGCAGTCATCGCGCACCGATCCGACGAGATCCTGCCGATAGCGGAAGCACTATCGTTGTTACCGGCGCTGCGCTCGCGCCGCATTGCCATCCTCTCGGACGGCGGGGGTCATGCGACCATTGCGGCCGACGCCTCATGCGAGCGCGGACTGGTGCTCAGTTCCTTGAGCGACGAGACACGACGGCGGCTTGCGGCGGTGCTTCCTCCGGCCGCGTCGGTGATCAATCCAATCGACGTTGCCGGCGGTACCGATGCAGATCCATCAGTTTTTGCCGTTTGCGCAGATATTCTGCTGCAAGACTCGGCTGTCGACGGACTTCTTATCACCGGCCTCTATGGCGGATATGCGGTCCGCTTCTCACCAGACTTGCTCGCCGCAGAGCTCGGTGCGACGGCCATGATCAGCGCGATGCCGCACCGGTTTGGAAAGCCCGTGATCATTCACAGTTTGTACAATGTGCTTCAATCACACCAGCGGCCATTGCCGTTGGCAAACACGCATCGAGCCGGTATTCCCGTGCACAATTCCCTTGAGACCGCTATCCGCTGCATGCAAGCTTTGGCCGAGTACAATGAGGTATGCCGCACCTTTGAATCGTTGCCGCCTCGAGCTGAGTCCGGCGGCGTGTTCGCGCAGGTGCTCGCACAATGCGCGACCGAGGGAAGGCGGGTCGTTTTGGAGCACGAAGGGCGAGCCAGCCTGCGCGACTTCGGGCTCGATTTCGGTCCGACTTTTCTGGCCACTGCCGAAAGTGAGGCCGAAGAGGCTTTTCGCCGGCTCGGTGGACAGCCGGTCGCAATGAAAATCGTATCGCGTGACATCCTGCACAAGACGGAGGCTGGCGGCGTCAAACTCGACGTTACAGATGCCGCATCAGTGCGCCGCAGCTTCCTCGAGATCGTCGCCAACGCCAAGGCCGCAGTAACTAATCCGAATATTGCCGGGGTCCTAGTTACTCCGATGGCCGCAAAGAGCGGCGTTGAGGTGATCGTCGGCATCGTGCGCGACCCGGTATATGGTCCAGTAATGATGTTTGGGCTGGGCGGAGTCCTCGTCGAAGTTGTCAAAGATGTAGTTTTCCGCTCGCTTCCGCTCTCCCGGAGTGAGGCCTTAGCTATTTTGGACGAAATCAAGGGCCGAGCGCTTCTCGACGGCGTGCGCGGAGCAGCGCCGGTCGATCGAGGCGCGCTCGCAGACTTGATGGTGAGTATTTCGAGCTTCGTTGAAGCTTTCCCGGAGATCGACGAACTAGACTTGAATCCCGTCCTTGCTTATCCCCACGGCTTGACCGTTCTGGACGTTCGCATCCTTCTCAACGAGTTTTCCGAAGCGCACTCGACACACAAGCAAGGGATTGAGGCATGACCGATCTGCCGAGACTGATCGACGCGAAAGTCGGGGTGAGCGATCGTGTCGCGGTGCTCTGTTTGATCCCGGGCTTTGATGGGGCATCCTTATCATCCGAATCAAGGGATGCGTTATGGGCCAAGTTCTGCATGGGAGCGCCACGACGACAGAGGCGGTCCGTCGAGCGATACAACATAGTCAAGAGAGCCTGAGGGCGCTGGCCAAGCGCTACGGGATCAACCAGAAGACGGTCGCGAAGTGGCGGGAGCGGACCTCAACAGCCGACCTTCCGACGGGACCGAAAGAGCCGCGGTCGACGGTTCTTTCCGTTGAGGAGGAAGCGATCATCGTCGCGTTCCGGCGCTACACTCTGCTGCCGCTCGACGACTGCCTCTATGCGCTGCAGCCGACGATTCCGCACCTGACACGATCGTCATTGCACCGTTGCCTGCAGCGCCACGGCATTGGCCGTCTGCCCGACATCGAAGGCGACAGGCCGGCGAAGAGGAAATTCAAGAGCTACCCGATCGGCTACTTCCACATCGACATTGCCGAGGTCAGGACCGAGCAGGGCAAGCTGCACATGTTCGTCGCTGTCGACCGCACCTCGAAGTTCGCCTTCGTCGAGTTGCATGAGAAGGCCACCACCGCGGTATCGAGAGAGTTCCTGCTGCGGTTGATTGCGGCCGTTCCCTATAAGATCCACACCGTGCTAACCGACAACGGCATCCAGTTCACCACCCCCGGTGCCGGTGGCTCGGCGGTGCCGCTGATCAAGGAGGCAATCGCCAATGGCGAAATCTTCCGCGCTCACGCCTTCGAATACGCCTGCGCCAAGAACGACATCGAGCACCGCACAACCAAGGCTAGGCATCCGTGGACCAACGGCCAGGTCGAGAGGATGAACCGGACTATCAAGGACGCTACGGTCAAGCGCTTCTACTACGAGAGCCACGACCAACTCCGCAGTCATCTCGCTGACTTCGTAGCCGCCTACAATTTTGCTCGCAGGCTCAAGACCCTCAAAGGCCTGACGCCCTATGAGTTCATCTGCAAGGCGTGGGCCACCCAGCCCGAACGCTTCAGGCTAAATCCGCTCCAGCAAATGCCGGGACTAAACATCTAGCGATCGAGGCTGGCCTTGGTAGTATCTCTCTGCGAGAGACCGCCTGCTCTATCAGGAAAAACAGTCGAAACTCCGATTCTCGTCCACAAGCTCACTCTGATCACACGGGTTGAATTGTGAACAGAGAGTGCGGTCGCGTAATCAACCGACCCGCTCGCCCCGGCGAAGGCCAGCATTGGGAGATCAGTTCGCGCCATTCCTTTTGTGTTTCCGACCGCCAGTATTTTTCGCCGCTGAAGAGGCCGGCTTGGGCGGGCGAAGCGCTTGAGTCTGGGTTCTCGATTTCATGTGCGTGTTGAAATCTGCCAGATGAGCATCGAATCGCAGCAGGGATTCACGGGCGGCTTGTGCACGCTGTCCGGCAATCAATGCCCCCAGCACTTCCGCCACTGCAAACGCAGGTGTCATAGTGTGAAAGAATGACGGACTTTTTGTTTGGACAAGGACGACGTCGTCGGCGACGCGGGCGAGTGGAGCAACCTCGCTGTCGGTAATGGCGACAATGGGAATGCCGCGACGATGCGCAAATTTCGCGAGGTCAACCGTTAGGCGTGTGTAAGGGAACACGCTTGTCGCAAACAGCACGTCCTCCGGGGCGGCACGGGCAAACGCATCCGTTCCCGTGCCGGCAACCGCATCGAGCAGGACTGATTTTTCCCCGATAATGGACAAGATATAATGCAGATGCCACACAATCGAGTGGCTCGACCGCAGGCCGATGCAATAGACGCGTTTGGCAGACGCAAGGCGCCGCGCGGTCGATACTATCGCGTCAAGTTGGGAGGATTCGGTCAGTTGGACGATTTGCGCCGCTTGTGTTTGAAGAATCTCGCGAGCGAAACCGTGGTCGCCCTTGCGTTTCTGGGTGACTACTTGCGCGTCAGCTTTTCGTGCGAAACCCACATCGCCGCTGCGAACCGCGTCAGCGTACATTTGTCGAAGTTCTTCGTAACCCCCCAGGCCAAGATGCTTGGCCAGTCTTGTCATAGTGGCTGGCTGCACCCCGGCCAGACGCGCTTGATCCCGCATGGATAGCAGCGCCACGTCATGTGGATGATCGATGATGTAGCGCGCCGCCAATTGGAACTGCTCCGACATTGCGTCGAAGCCGGTAACTAATTGCTCCGAAAGGGGTCCCTCAGCCATTGTCGAGACGTAGCGAAATGTGTTGACCTATGCAACAGGTGTTCCATCGTTCGCCACAGGTCCCACGGGTTTCAACTCGCGGCGAAGTCTTCGAGGAGGCTGAACTACGCGACTACAGGTCTTGCCAGGCTTGACGCAGCTCGGCTGCACCAGCGCTGCGAAGGCCAACTTCTTGGAGAGCTTTCGCTACACCAGTGACCAACTCGGCATTTGACTCGGCCAGCTTCCCGTCGGCAAGCCGGCGGTTGTTCTCAAAGCCCACGCGTATATGTCCGCCGAGCAGAGCCGCCGCGGTCACGCAGGCGGTTTCGCGTTCGCCGAAAGCGCAGACGCTCCAATGGGCAAAACGCGGCTTAGCCGCGTCGATGAACGGCAACAGGTCCGCCGGACGCGATTTCTGACCCGGGGTGTGACGGCCTAGCACGAAAAGAACCGGAACATCATTCCACGGGATCAGGCCTCGGCGGTGATACTCGTTCAGACGGAACGTCTCGTCCGGATCGTAAAGGATGACCTGCGGCAGAATTTCCTCGGCGCGGATCCAAGACAGCAACGATGCGAACCCGGATTCGTGAGCCTGGGTCGGGACCAGTTCGCGTAACGCCAAAGAAACGGCCTGCGGCCGGGTCTCCTTGATGACCGCGATCTGTTGCTCCGGAGTGTAGCGACCAAGCGCTTCGCTCGTGATCTGGACGATCATTTCATCGCCGACGACTTCGCCGATGGCTTGCATGACCTCGCGATATGCCGACGCATCGAGGAGATGTCCGCCATCTTGATCCCGCACGTGGACATGGATAAGGCACGCGCCCGCATCGAGACACTCCCGAGCCGTGCGCGCCAGTTCAACCGGGCCGAGCGGCAGGGAAGGATGGTCGGCCTTACTGAGCCTGCCACCATTGGGAGCCACGCAAATCGCTGTCGGCTGTTCGCCATCGCTCATTTCCATTCGCCTCCTGACTCCGTATTCCAGGCTAGACGAGGAGCTAACGTGCAGGCGGCCCCAGTAAGTCCTGGCACAATTACCAATGATCCATGCAGAACATCATTGCAAGCGTGTGAAACATCCGTCGCACGCGACATTCAGGCCACTAAGCATGCCGTCCGCCCACGCCTCAGATAGGCAGGATTATGATCAGCGCTCAGGGGGCAAGGCCGCGTTCGTCTCCAGCGCTCAGAGGAGTGATCCGCGCGGTGCATCGGAAAGAACTTGAAACATATGTTGCGTAAGGGATCGAGACTGCTTAGTGTCAGCGATCGGAAAGCAGGGATCTAATCATGTCTCCGACTGATCGTGCAGTTGGGGCAAGCATGAGACTTTCATGAGCAAGATTTTGCATCGCTCGATTCACGCCGACCTGCCGGTGGCTGTTGGCGGTCGTGGGATCGAGTTGTTCGATGCCGATGGCAAGGCTTATATCGACGCGTCTGGTGGCGCCGCCGTGTCGTGCCTGGGTCATAGCCATCCGGACGTGCTGACGGCCTTACACGCTCAGCTCGACAAACTCGCCTACGCCCATACGGGTTTCTTTACCACCGAAATCGCCGAACGGCTGGCGGATCGACTCATTGCGGATTCGCCGGATGGTATCGACTACGTCTATTTGGTCAGCGGGGGCTCGGAAGCGATGGAGGCAGCGCTGAAAATGGCGCGCCAGTACTTTGTTGAGAAAGGAGAGAGTCAGCGCAGACACATCATCGCTCGCCGTCAAAGCTATCACGGAAATACACTGGGCGCGCTGGCAGCTGGCGGCAATGAGTGGCGCCGGGCCCAGTTTAGCCCACTGCTTGTCAAAACCCACCATATAGCGCCATGCTATGCATATCGCGGTCGCTTTGCTGGCGAAAGCGAGTATCAGTACGGAGAGCGCGTCGCCAACGAGCTGGAGGCGAAAATCCTCGAACTCGGATCCGATGAGGTGATCGCATTCGTTGCGGAAACGGTCGTTGGGGCGACGGCAGGCGCGGTGCCAGCTGTAGACGGCTATTTCAAGAGGATCCGCAAGATTTGTGATCGCCACGGCGTTCTCCTGATCCTTGACGAGGTGATGTGCGGCATGGGGCGCACCGGAACGCTGCATGCATACGAACAGGAAGGCATTGTGCCTGACCTAGTCGCGATCGCGAAAGGGTTGGGCGGCGGCTATCAGCCGATCGGCGCAGTACTGTTGGGTCACCGTATTTACGATGCGTTCGCGACAGGGTCGGGCTTCTTCCAACATGGCCATACGTATATGGCGCACCCGATGGCTGCAGCGGCCGCTCTCGCAGTGCAGGACGTCATCCGGGAGAAACGTCTCCTCGACAACGTTGTCCGGATGGGGGACCTGCTCAAACTTCGGCTCCAAGAGCGCTTCCATAACCATCATCATGTCGGTGACATCCGCGGGCGCGGCCTCTTCCAGGGGATAGAAATCGTTGCCGATCGCGGAGACAAGTCGGCGTTCGACCCGGCGCGGAAAGTCAATGCCGCCATTAAACGAGAAGCCATGGTATGCGGGCTGATGGTGTACCCGATGGGTGGCACGATCGATGGCGTGTTAGGTGACCACATCTTGCTCGCGCCCCCGTTCATCGTCAGCGCCGGTCAGATCGACACGATTGTGGAGCGTCTGGGCGACGCCGTAGACGCCGCGGTCGCCCGTAGCGTTGCCTGATCAAGACAGAGTCTGCGGCACGTGGCGCGAAGATCAAAATGGAATAACCGATGCCCAAAATGTGAAGCCGCCGACGTGCAGCTGAAAGGCTGCGTCGCAGGGCTTTCAAAGAAGCGCAGGCTGAAACGCGAGATCAATTGGAACTCGAGTTTCGCCATGTGTCATCGCCACGGGTTTGAGATCATCCCCAGTTTGCCTATGGTCAAGGAGGCGCATCCAGGGCCTTGCAAGGCGGCCTTATCCTTGGAATTCTTGAGCTTGATGATGTCTATCGCCCGATAGCCCTTGCCGTATTCCGCGGAAAGGATCCTCTTGTGGATCCGGGATCTTTGGCCGACTTATCGTCACGGAAACGGTAGAAGGCGCATTGGCGGAGACCGTTATTCGCGGGACCCCGTCACTCGAAGCCGCTTGTGTCACAGCTGCTCGGCGTTTGGTCGAACGAGGCGCCGGGATGATTTCTGCTGACGGTGACTTTTTTATCCGACATCAGGCGGCGGCTTCAACAGCTAGCACCTGCGCAGAAACTTGCGGTAATAACCGCTGATTCAAGACACTGCAGTGAAGACCTGTTTGGTATCGAGAATCCGGCAGATCGAGCGAGAGTGGTCGTCGGCGGGATCGAAGAGGGCGAATACGTACGCAATGCGTTGGCACGTCCATTCATCCGGACCAGCGTTGATCAGATCGAGCAGGAGGTCGCAGCATGTGTTGCACAACTCCGCGCCAAGTATCCCGACATCGGGATGCTACTCTTCGAATGCACAGGGTTCCCATGCGTGACAGATAGCCTACGCCGTAAGACAGGGTTATCCATCTACGACATAACGGACCTTTGTCGGTTCACCCTTGCGGCCATCGCCAAGCCCGCGTTGCGCTGAACAATGTCCGTGAGTCTACACGTGCTACCCCGAATTCAACAGCCCGACTGGGGCGTTGTCCCGACAGTAAGGCTATCGTGCGGCCAGATGCCAACAATCTGAAATCTGCATTTTACACGAGCTGCTATTGCGGGCGAGGTTCGCCAAGCCTGAACAGGACTGTTTCCGTGCATTCGGAATATCCTGAGAACCGGTCAATGGAGATGAATGTGCGGTTAAGCAGAGATGAGATGAGGGGTAAGGCCCAGACGGTGCTGGGTCTGGTTGACCCGGCGACGCTAGGCCAGACGTTGATGCACGAGCATCTCTTCTGGGATTTTATACAGCCGGGTCGACAGGATGCGTCGAGCACCGGCGGTCCCGACCCGCGCGACTACTGGAAACTATTGATGGGTGGCGCCGCCGATCCGCGCGACATTAGGCAGAAGGATCGCGGGGTGGCTGCTCGCGAGGCCGCTCGCATGGTCGAGGCAGGTGGCGGGACAATCG
>NZ_JBWJFQ010000042.1:0-9588 GCF_057784235.1 Mesorhizobium sp. CNPSo 4670
CGGCAGGTACGAGCTGGCGTCTGCACACAAAGTATCCATCTCACGTAATATAAGCCACGGATCCTCCTCATTCTGGCAGACAAGAGCCAGTTGCGGAACATAGTCTGAGAATCCTTCGTAGCCTGTAAGGTAGTTCATGTTACCTTCAGTCAAGACAAGTAACGCGTCGATTCCTCGCTCCGCCATCTTCTGCCGCAGCCGGGTCGTTCGTGCGCGATATTCTTCTTGACCAAACGCAGACAATGGCAGTTCTCCTATCTTGATACACGACGATTGCACGAGGCAACCAATTCGGCTTTGCTTTCCTCGAAGCGTACTTTGCGCTGCTAAGCTTAAATACCCTTGAACTCTGCCGAGGCCTCTTTACAATAACAATACAGCGTCCAACAAGGGTAGAACACGCAAAGTGCGTCATAGGATATTCCCGTTGATATTATTTGTGCGCGATAACCACGAGGTGCTCGCTACTGGCGGTAAACGCTCCACCTTCCTGCCCATAAGCTTCAACGGTCTCGAACCCCGCGCATCGCAACATGCGAACGTAATCGGAAAACCCATACTGCCTGAAAGAAAGCTGCGTTCGTCTAACGCATCCATCGCGAACGATAATCCTTTCGAGGTTCCGACGATCGCTTAGTACATCGTTGCTCATTATATCGATTCTTAGATCGTCGTTACGCTGCACAACGTAGATAGGCGACTCGCGGCGCAGGAAAGCGAAGCGATTGGCGGAATCGATTAGAAGGCGCCCGCCCTTTCGAAGTGAAGAAGCGGCTTCACGAAGAACTCTCTCATTGTCCGCGTCGTCGAAATAGCCAAACGTCGTGTACCACAGAAAAACCGCGTCAAATCGATCTCGCCAGGGAAATGAGCGCATGTCGCCCAGAACATACTCAACATTTACTCCGCGTTCAGCAGCATCCGCTTCGGCTTTTTTTAGCAAGATCGGCGAGATATCAAGTCCGGCTACCCGCGCTCCTTTTTCAGCCAACCGGTTGGTAATCCGCCCATAGCCGCATCCAAGTTCAAGAACTGCGCTGCCTTGCGCAAGGGAAAGAAGATCCCAAATTGCTCCTGCTTGTCGGTCACTGGTCTCCGGCGGATTTACCACATCACCAAAATGATAATAATCTTCGCTGAAGTATGATTCAAGCTCGGATAAAGACACTGCATTAATCATCTCGCGATTCATGTGCTTTACCTCTATATGATCATTAGAGTGATTTTGCATAGTGTTGATAAGATTGAAAGAAAACATTTGTGAATTTTTTTCATACCGCTGTTAAATATTTTGGCAGCCATTGACCTTTTGGCGGGGATCTGAAATCGGAGGGCGCGGCAATCTGCCACCCTTGGGTTTGTGCTGCGATGGCGTGACCGGATGGCCTCCACCATGTGTCGGTAATCAGTATTGCGCGCCTTTCGATCTCATCCTTCGGGCAAATCGTCCAACCAGCAGGCGCCCTCGCGGTGCGGCCGGGAAAAGATCTTTCCGATCTTTTCGGGAGTCTTGTTTTGATGATATCTCATATATACACGATCATCGGCTCCAAGGTCGAGGATCTCGATCTTTCCTGTGTAATGGGACATGATGTATTTAAATGTCTTCTGGATGCCGCTTAGACGTTGGTTGATGCCGTGCGCAATCTCTAGTCCACGGCGCAGTGGAACCTGAAAATGCGATGCGCCTTTCACCGGCCTGCCCTGAAAGAGATAATAGGGGAGGACACCCATTTGGTGACACTTGGCGAAGGTCGCAGCTAAGACCTCGGGATCATCGTTGACTTTCGCGAGAAGCACGGACTGGTTGAGGAACTGCACGCCCTGTGCGCGCAAGGAGCGAATGTTGCGCTCCGCATCGACCGAAATTTCACCGATGTGGTCGAAATGAGTAACGATCACTGCGGCCTTACCCGCTTCATGGATCCGTTGGAACAAAGCAGGTAGAGCGGAATCCTCGAACCGCTTGGGCTCGTAGGCGACTGTTTTTGTGCCGAATCGAATCGAATCCAAATGTGGGATCGGCAGCAGATGATCAAGAATTTTGTCGATCTTGGCGGTGCTGAGCACGAACGGGTCGCCTCCCGATAGCAATACGTTCGTCATCTCAGGATGGTTGCCAATATATCGCGCAATCTGGTCGAAATCAGGTGCAATTTCATCGGAGTCCTTGCCGACGATGCGTTTGCGAAAGCAAAATCGGCAATATGAAGCGCAGCGGTCCGTTACCAGCAACAACCCGGTCTGGGCGTACTTGTGCTGAAGTCCCGGCACGACAGTGTTGTCGTGCTCGCCGCTCGTATCCAGATTGCCGGGACTCTCGAACTCCTCGAATGACGGTTCCACAATGTACTTAAGCTGGTCGTAGTAACCACTATTGGCGATCTGTTCACGATAGAATTTTGTGACATGATAACGCGTGATGCTGTTCGCTTGTAGCTCACCCTCGGTGACGACGCGCCTCCCCTCAATGAACTTCATGACCGCAGTGTGGGGCCTCGGGCGCGAGTTGGGGGACGATGACTGAGGCGGGCAAGCGCGAGGCGCCGCCGAGGTCGCCCGCGCGTTCAACTCGCGATAACTCAAACCCTGGTTCTCGAAGACATTCGCGATCACCTCCGGATATCGCTCCGCCTGCGCCTCAAATAACTCGTGAATCCAGGGGTCCTGCGGATAGACGACTTCCGTCGGGTCGGAATCCATTTGAAAACGGTGATGCTCCTCCGCCAACAGACGCGGTGCCGACAAAACCCGCTGCGCCGGGTCGGCCACCATCTGGTTCAGCGCGTGCTGCAAATCCGTCGCAAACCGCTCGACCGTGCTCCGCTCAAATAGCGACGTCGCGTAAATCAGCCTTCCGCAGATCGCCTCGCCGACCTCAGCAAGCTCAAGCACGAGATCGTGTTGCGCGACACGGTCGACGCCGACGTATTCAAGTTCGAGCCCAGGCAGCGACGCCGGCTCCTCGCCATTGTTTTGGCATGTAAGTATAACCTGAAAGATCGGGGTGTGAGCCGGGTTGCGGGGCGGGTTCACGAGTTTCGTCAGCTGCTCGAACGGCAGGTCCTGGTTTGTCTGCGCTCCAATCGCAACGGCATTTACCCGCTCCAGCAACGTCTCCAGCGTCGGGTCGCCCGACAGATTGATCCGCAGCGGCAAGATGTTGGCGAAGAAGCCTATAAGCCCCTCGATCTCGGAGCGTGTGCGATTGGCGCTCGGCGTGCCGATGACCACATCGGCCTGACCAGACAGCCGCGCCAGCACGAGCGCGTAGCCCGCCAGTAGAGTCACGAACAGCGTCGTTCCGTGACGTCGGCTCAGCGCCTTGAGTTGTGTGGTCAGCGCCTCGTGCAGCGCAAAGCCGACGCAGCTGCCGCTGTTGTCCTGCTGAGCCGCACGCGGCCGGTCCGTCGGCAGCTTCAGCACCGTTGGCGCGCCCGCCAGCATCCGGAGCCAGTATTGCGACTGACGGTCCAGGACCTCACCTGCCATCCAACGTCGCTGCCAAAGGGCGTAGTCCGCATACTGCACCGGCAACGGCGCAAGCCGATCCGCGCGGCCGTCCCGGGCCGCGGCGTAAAGCTCGCTGAGATCGCGGGTCAGGATCTTCCGCGACCAGTCGTCCGAGACCATGTGGTGCATTGTGATCAGCAACACATGATCCTCCACCGCCAGGCGTATCAGCCGGCCGCCGGTCAGTGGCCCAGCTTCCAGATCGAACGCCGCCTGCGCTTCATGACGCATCAGCTTCGAGATCGCCGCTTTGGCATCCGCCGCCGCCATCAGATCGCTTCGTTTCAGTGGCAGGCCGACATTCACCGGCCTGATCTGCTGGAACGGCTCCCCGTCCTCCATCCGGAAGGTGGTGCGCAGCACCTCATGACGCACCACCAACCCGTCCAAGGCTGACAGCAGGGCCGCCTCGTCCAGCTCACCGCGAAGCCGAAGCCCCATCTGGATGTGACAGGCCTCGCTGCCGCCCGCCAGACGCGAAAGGGACCAAAGCCGCTGCTGGGAGAATGACAGCGGCACCCGCGACGGCCGCGGCACAGCTTCAACTGGCGGGACCGCATTCAGTGCAGCGTCTATCGCATTGATTTGGATCGTTCGAGGAAGTTTCATGTGGACCCCCCGTGGGCCGGAGACTACGAGACCGCTATGGTCGTAACGCATCCTTCACCGGATCCAATGCAATCGGCGTGCCACCGAAAAGGTTGTGTGGGCAACAGGCGCGAAAACCGTGTGTTTCGCGCGGCAACGGCAGCATACTTGCGGCCTCAGTATGTCAGGTTCCGAACACAGATGTCTTCACCCGGACACTGCTGAACAGGGATCTCGAAGAGCAGCGGTCGCCTGCCGGAGAGAGGGTGAATCTCGGGTCCGGTTGGCCGGGCTCCCGCTCAGGCCGATCGAGCGCTCGATCCGGAGAAGATAGCGATCACGGTACTGTAGACGGGCGGAGCGCCATGGTGGAAACGAACGGCGCGCTGTCCAAGGTTTCCGAGCCCCCGATTTGCCACCAACGGTCCAAGCGTCGTGGCGTGGAACGGCAACCGCTGGTCTTGCGGAGCCTTCTTGTCCGGATCATCGGGCCGCCGGCGGTCATGGTCTTCGAGTTGAAGCGAGAGGGCTTCGAAAAAGCGCATGCCCGTAGCGGCCAAGCCGAATAGTTGTGTTGCAAGCTCCAGAATTGCCGCGCCGCACGCCTCCATTTGACACAATTCAGGCGGCGATTGCCTCGAACTGCGTCCTGGGCGAACCGGGTGGATCGAAGGCAGAGCGCCCCTGCAGCTTCCGCATCGTTTGAATCATCTCGCTGTAAGATGATGTGGCGCTTGCCGGCGTTTTCTGAGGAAGTGAAGGTACGTAGCAGCATTGCCAGGCAGCTTCCGGGATCACTTCGCCGATCGCCGCGATCAAGCCGGCATGATGGTCGGACACGATCAGTTCGATACCCGATGAGGCCGCGCGCCTTCACCGAGACGAGGAAATCCTTCCAGCGCGAGCGGCTCTCGCGATTGGCCATCTATCCACGGCCAGGATCTGGCACGTTGCGTCCCAGGCGATGCCGACGGCGATCAGCACCGCCTGGCTCATGACGATGCTGGCCAGGGTACCTTCTCGTAGCGGGCGTCGGGATAAGGTGGGCAAACGGCTCTTGCAGCGGGCGCTTGGTAAAGGCCTTCAGGCTCTCGTCCAGGCGCTTGCTGCTGGCCGAAATCGACGAAGCAGAGAAGGCATGGCCACACAGCTCTTCCCTGATCGTCTTCACCTTGCGGGTAGCCGTGCACATACCCTTCCGCAATAATGCACCAAGGGCGCGCTCCGAAGCTAGCAACGCAGAAACGACACTTACCGGCCCGGCGGAACCCGCAGCTCCAGCTTGCCGACATGGGTGACAAGGGCGCCCATAGTAACCCGAGCGGCAGCCGAGCCGCTCCGATGTCCGCTAACCCTTCGAACGGCCTATCGCTCCCTCCATCTCGGCCTCAAGAAGCTCCGGCATCACCGCATGGATGACTTCATTCAGCCCATCCCGGTTCGATTGCAGAATGTCTTTAACTGCGGCCGTGGCGGTCTTAATTTCAGTCTTGGCTACGGTGGCGTTCCTTTAGGGAATCGGTGATGCGGATTCGCTTGCCCTATGACGCCGTGAGCAGATTAGTTTAAACTCTTACAGGTCAAACTAGTGCCTGGACATCGCATCTCTCTGACGTTCGTCGTGATGTTCCGTGCCATCCCGCTGCTGGTAACAGATCCTTCAAATAACTTTACAGAATCTTTGCGAGCGCGGATCACTGACAATGGTACCTTGACCGCAACGTCTAAGGTCGAAAACAAATTAGATCGATGCCTGTTTACGCTCGAACCGAGCACATCACGCAAACGTCGGAGTCAATGGCCCATGGCAACAAGAGCGCTCATCCTGCTCGAAGGTCATAGGAGTGTTGGATTGCTATACATAAAAGCAGCCCAGCGTCTTGGGCTTCATCCAATTACGCTGTCGGCCGATCCAGCTGAGTACGACTATCTTGCGGCGGAAAGCCTTGAGGCCATCCGTGTCGATACAGACGATCTCGATGCGCTGATCCGCGAATGTTCCCGGCTACGTGCGACCTATGACATTGCTGGCATTACTGGCTTTTCGGGCCTCGACGAGTCGATCTATGCGACAGTTGGCAAGCTCTGCCGCCATTTCTATCTGCCAGGACCTAATCCGGCATCCATTGAACAATGCTGCGATAAATATACTCAACGTCAACTCCTCGCGGCGGCCGGCGTTCCAATGCCCGCTTATCGCTTGGCAGCGGATGCGACGGAGGTGAAAAGCTCTGCAATGGAGATCGGCCTACCGGTGATTGTCAAGCCAGCCGTCGGCAGCGGCAGCTGCGGCGTCCGATTGTGCCGCAACGTCGACGAGTTGGCCGATCACACGGCCTATCTGCTGGCTGGGGAACCAACATGGGGGTCTTCGCCAAGGATACTGATCGAAGAATTTGCGCAAGGCCCCCAGTATAGCGCTGACACAATGGGAAATGAGGTCATTGCAGTAGGTGCCGCTGACTTCGACTGCCTACCCAATTTCGTCGTTCGTGGCAGCATCTTTCCGGCCCTGCTGACTGATTACGAGCATAAACGTATCGCCGATGTTTCACTGAGCTGTTTGAGCGCTCTCGACCTTAGCTGGGGACCAGCGAACATTGAATTCCGGTGGACGGAGCGTGGCCCAGTAGTCATCGAAGTCAATCCGCGTCTTCCGGGTTGGACCACTCCCCGGCTGATTCAGCTAGCTTACGGTATTGATCCCATTGCCGAGCACCTCAAGCTTGTGATCGGCCAGGAATGGGACTTGCGCAGAAGGCATTCGCAGACTGCGGCCTCGCGGTTCCTCGTTCCTGAGGGCGACGGCGTCCTCGACTGGATCGAGGGCCGCAGTCTGGCGGTTGCCATACCAGGTGTCGCCGAGATCAAGTTGTATGTTGAACCCAAGACGCCGATCGTCAGGAAAGGCGATTTCCGAGACACCATGGGACATGTCATCGCCGCCTCACCCAGCCATGCTGAGACCGAAGCGATACTTCAGCGTGCCGTCGACTTAATCGGTTGGTCGATCACACCCTTTCCAACCCTTGGCGAACAGAAGTAATCTGCGGTCCCTCACGTTCTGGCCGCCAGGGCAGGTGGCGCAAGTTAACGGGTGATCGCGCCGAACATTGGTGCAACCGAAAAGGACGAAAGGGACTCAGATCGATGAGGAGACTTTGGCCGGGGGAGGAACCCGGTCCGGCTGATTTTGGCTCAGGCATGATGCTGTTGCGGCGAACCGATGGCCAGCTCGATGGCAGCTCCGCGCCAGAGTTCGCGTTTCATCTGAGGGCCAGGCGGCGTTATCTGCGAACTGTTGACAGCCGAAGTCGCCAAGAACCAAGCGCGCTCGATTAAATTCCAGCTCATCATTTCCAAGCTGCCGCTGGCCAAGGAGGATGAAGACTTGGAGTTTGCTGTGGAACGGTCAACGATGCGCTGTTCGCGAGCTAGCCAGCGGACCCTTCTTATCCACGGGTTGGCTACCGCACTTCCGTAATCCGTCTTGGGCTATGCTTGTCTAGAATCGGGGCGTTGGGCCGTTGCCCAGCCACATAGCTAGCGGGGGAATTCCCCACCGAGGCCACATCCCGTCTCCGTGCTGTCCCGGTTGTTCCGTCGGATTGAAGCCGATTAATCAGCTTCAGGCGGCGCCCTTGGGAGACGGGCGTTTGCCAGAAGCTTGATCTTCGCGGGGGAAGCGCACCGCATCTTCAGCGCACCGGCTCAACCTCGTGGCCGATGGCCCACGGAAAGCTGCCATCTCGCGGGCGATCGCCGCCACGACGATCGGTCTCGCTCTATGGTGATCGCCGGGATCGGTCGTACACGCAAAGATACGCCATTGTGATGATGCTCGTCTCTGCGACATCCTCGACAGTCTTGTAAGCCAGCCTTAGTCTACATCGATGTTCTCGGTCCTTGGGGTGTGATTTCGCAGGTGCGTGCTTCCTCGCAGCCCATCGAGGCCGTCGGATCCAACAATTCGACTAGCGCGACAGCCTGCTACGTTGCTTGAGAACTGGTCGCAAAAATGTTTACAATGGAGGACGATGGAATCTAGAACGCGCTGACATGGGCAACAATCACGCTCTCCGTAGGCATGGCTCTGTCAGGAACGGGAGGGCTTTTTCCGTCTCGTCCGGCCAGCCGACTCTGAACATGGTGTTTTTCCGCTGCTTGTTCGGAGCGTTGGCGCTCATTGGATGGGTTTGGTTACGGGGTGGTTGGCAAAGCCTTTTCTCCATTGAGCGGAAGCTGTGGCCACTCGTGCTGGTGAGCGGCATCTGCCTCGCCCTCAAATGGCTGACGCTGTTCGAGGCATTCCATCGAACCTCCATCGGATTCGCAACGATCATCTATCATCTGCAACCCTTCTGGATCGTGCTCGCCGGCGGACTGCTTCTGGGCGAGGCGCTCCGCGACACAAGATCGGGTGGATATGCCTCGCGTTCCTCGGCCTGGTCCTCACCATCCTGCCGAAGCTCGGGGATGTGCAGACCGACCGGAATGGCTGACGGCGTCGGCTTGGCGCTCGTTGCTTCGCTTCTGCGCCGCCACGACGCTGACCACTCGCGCGGTCAAGGGCGTGAAGCCGGACGTGCTCAGTGCGGTCCATTGCCTGATCGGATGCATCGCCTCCTGCCGTTTCTCATGGCGACACTTCATGGCGGGTATGCCCCCGTGTGGGGATGGCTCGCCGGGCTTGGCATCATACCGGCATCGTTTAAGTGCTGCTGAATTCGGCTTATCCCAGGGTGCCAACAACCGTCATTGCGCTGCGTCCTCTCTGAACCCCACCGCTGCCCTGCTTGCTGATTTCTTCGTCTCTGATCGCTGTGTCACCGCAATGCAGGCTGTTGACTTTGCGCTTGCCAGACTCGGCGTGAATCTCGGGTGGACGTTTATCTTCGGCCAACGCCGCGCTCAATCGCAGAAATCCTAAGGTTCGCGACAGATCGGCCGCCTCAGGAAAGGGATTGGCTCCCCGCCTAGGGGTTTCGGTGGCCGATCTGTGCCGCCGAGCACGGGGTGAGCGATGCCTCGATCTACAATTGGAAGGTCCGCTTCGGAGGGATGGACATCTCCGAGGCGAGGCGTCTGAAGAGCCTTGAGGACGAGAACGCGCGCCTGAAGCGGCTACTTGCCGACGCCATGCTCGACAATGCCGCGCTGAAGGATCTCGTGGGAAAGAAGTGGTGACGCCCGCAGCGGATCATGGTAGAGCTGCTTCGCTTGGATCCTGAGCATGTGCAGGATTACCTGTGCATCCTTTGGATCGTTCTTGTCCTAGCTACTGTGCAACGCTTCTCGTGTTCGGGCCAGCGCCAGCGACGACACCAGCCGCACCTCAAAACCCGCTTCAGCCAGGCGCCATGCTATTGGCCGGTGATAGTTCCCGGTCGCCTCAAAGGCGCAGACCACAGGGCGGCCGTACGCCTGCAGCACTTCGATCAGATGGTCGTGCTCAGCACGGGTGTTGAGGACCAAAAGGCGACGCCG
>NZ_JBWJFQ010000043.1:0-9291 GCF_057784235.1 Mesorhizobium sp. CNPSo 4670
TTCGAAAAGCCGAACGAAAACATCGGCTTTGACCCAATCGCGGTAGCGCTTAAAAACGGTGTTCCAGCTCCCGAAGAAGGCTGGAAGGTCACGCCACGGACTTCCTGTCCGCACGATCCAAAGCAAGGCTTCGATGAAGCGGCGATTGTCACCGCCACTTCGTCCGGGATCGCTTGGCTTACCCAGGCAATGCGGTTCCATCTTCGCCCATTGGGCGTCCGTCAGCACAAATCGTTCCATCCAAAGCTTGAATCACAATCCAGGCTCAGGGGGAATCCCGAATCTCAACAAGCCTTAGGACATAAAGACCGCTTCTCGATCAAGCACCGACTGCGCTACCAGCTAGAGGTATGGACGAAGAGGGTGACGACGCCGGCGAGGAGAGCGACGGCAGCGACGCCAGGCGCTGGGTCCTCGGTCTTGACTTAATCGGCGGCGATGTACAGGGACTGGCGAGAGCTGAATCATAACCGCGCATACACCTGCTGCGGCTGATGGAGGGAGGCCGTTGGACGAGAACGATCCGGAGAAAGAGCAGATCGAGACGATTTTTCGCAACGGTACCATCACCGTCGTAGGGATCTTGCTTGCCTTTTCGCTCGGCTTCGTCACGCATTGGGCTGCCAATCCCATGCCGTGGGGATTTTACGACCTGGTTGCCGTTCTGCCGATACTGGTCGGCATCGCGTTGCAGATGCGGGCGCTGTCCATGCTGCTCGACATGAGTTCGCTGCGCCGACCCATTTACGAGCGCGCTAACCGCATCTTTATGGCGGGGCTCATCCTGACCGCATGCGGCGTGGGGCTGGCGATCCTGCTAGATGTTTTCGAGATGTCGGCGAAGGGTTCGCTGCCCGGCGCTTGACGGCCCTGCGCTTAGGCCCTGCCGACGGGCCTCAAGTCCAGGTCTCCGCTGATGCCCCTCCTAAGCGGCGCCACCATCTCCGCGAAGAGCCTCTTTGTCCTCTCTCGAAATATTGGTGGATGTTAAATGTGGGGGGTCGGATTGCCGAAATTAGAATTGTCAAAATTTCGCATGGGTTTTGGGTTGGCAGGAAGACCCATGCGCGGGCGTGGATGGATCAAGGCGTTGCGCCAGTACTAGGGCCCGAGGCGCTGCGTGCACTGCCGAACTGGAGCTCGACCTCATGGTGACCACACCTATGGGACGCCATCGACGTTTCGAAGCCGGACATGAACTTCGCAATGCGAAGGCCCTGAAGCGTCATGAGGAATGCATCGCCGAAATACCCGAAAAATGTAGGCGCTAACGGTAGCGTCGCCGCTTTCAATCCCTGTAGCGCGGATGCGGCTGGCCGGCAGCGAACAGATGTCGACTGCTCGGCTAACTCGTCGCCGCGCGACCACATCGTAGGCGGGGTCGATTGTCGCGCTCTTCCCGGCGCCTGAGGTCGCGGAGATCACCGTATGCCGTCGCGCGACGAGCCGTTTTGGACCTTTCCTCGAGCGCGATACATGGGGTAGCTCAGCCTGCCCGCCGCAAATTCTGATGCCGCATCCGAGCTACGCTGAGCAGGCAGGTCTCGTCGCTAACTCCGTCTTGGAAAAGTCCAACGAGATCAGAGGCAAGGTTCTCGGCTTCTGGTGACCCTGGCTGGATCTGGCACTCCTGGCAAACCTGGTCGAAAACCGACTTGAGGCTTTCCAAATCACTAGGATAGAGGGCTGGGTTAAGGTTGAGACGATCGATCATCTGGGCCTTCCTAGGGCTGCGATACTGAACGAAACAGAGGGCGGAGACGAGGAACCCGCCGACACGCGAAAATGAGCCCGCCGAAAGGGGTTGTCATTAAAAAAAGTTGTCGGGTGACGGCTTGGAGAATTTTTGACATCCCGATGTAGGTCACGGATGCCTGCGCAGCGTTTTGGCCTGGCAGTCTTCAGCAAAACAGGATCGAAGGCCACGAGCCTGGTCATTGTGGCGCTTCGTCAGTCTGGAGCCACCCACCAAAGGCGTATATCCAGCGCAAGAATTGTCTTTCCCGTGCTAGGGATGCATGACGCCTTGGTCAACATCCGACCAGCCGATCTTCCCGACCTTCCAATCCCGCGAGATCACCGACAGGCAAGGCGGACGCGTCGGAGCATTGCAGCCGGCGGGGCGAGCTCTGATGGTAGCTCTGGTCGGATCGACCGTTGTTTAGATAACACCGTTGAGGAGGTTATAAAATCGAAGGTTCGAAAGGCCCACGGATCCTCGCAAGAGTTGGACCAGGCCAGCTCGCCGAACTCCGGTGTCACAGACAACCATCGCCCCAATCGCAGCTCCAAGTGACAAGGACGTGCTCATCGGCGAAGGCAGAAGTAGTTGGACTCCGTTAGGCTAGAGCCCTGCGTGAAAGGCATCAAGCCATACTTCGAGACTTGCGGCGTCGGTGAGCGGGACAGCAGGACGGTCGGCTGCATACAGGGCGGTCGGGAGTTAGCATCACGCGTCGGCCGACTTGCTCGGCGCGAACGAGCCCTTCCGCTGCAGGGGCGGCTCGACTCGTTGTCCGGGAAGGGCAGCCAGAGCGTTGCCCGAGCCGGATACCCAACTTTGAGTGTAGCGCCAGCTGCTAGAGGCAAAAATCCTGAGGCTCTGATCTGGATCAGGGCAAACAGGCCGGGACTGCGCAATCAATGCGTTGCGGATTTGGCGTCCGCCGAAATTTTCAGATCGGGACTTGCGATGAAATTCGGCACAGAGATCGTCCTTCTAAGCCTGTTTGCCTTTTGTGCCCTTGTGGCCGCCGGCTTTGGCGTGGACGGACCTTTTCGGCAGCACATGTGGGTTTTGTTCTTCGCCGCCACGGGCTTCACCGCAATCCTGCTACGCAACACGGATTTCAAGCCGGCCGTTCCGGTCGACCCGTCCGCCTATATGGATGGTCCGATCCGCTATGGCGCCATCGCGACGGTATTCTGGGGCGTCGTTGGCATGCTGGTCGGCGTGATCATCGCGCTGCAGCTTGCTTATCCCGATCTCAACATCCAGCCCTGGTTCAATTTCGGCCGCCTGCGGCCGCTGCACACATCGGGCGTCATCTTCGCTTTCGGCGGCAACGCGCTGCTCTGCACGTCCATGTACGTGGTCCAGCGCACCTCGCGCGCGCGCCTCTTTGGCGGCAATCTCGCCTGGTTCGTGTTCTGGGGCTATCAGCTCTTCATCGTCATGGCCGCGACCGGCTATCTGCTCGGCATCACCGAAGGCCGCGAGTATGCCGAGCCGGAATGGTATGTCGACATCTGGCTGACGATCGTCTGGGTCGCGTATCTCATCCTGTTCCTTGGCACCATTTTGAAGCGCAAGGAACCTCACATCTACGTCGCCAACTGGTTCTATCTCTCCTTCATCGTCACCATCGCGATGCTGCATGTCGTCAACAACCTGTCGATGCCGGCGTCATTCCTGGGATCGAAGAGCTACTCGGCCTTTTCCGGTGTCCAGGATGCGCTGACGCAGTGGTGGTACGGCCACAACGCCGTTGGCTTCTTCCTGACCGCCGGTTTCCTCGGCATGATGTATTACTTCGTACCCAAGCAGGCGAATCGGCCGGTCTATTCCTACCGCCTTTCGATCATCCACTTCTGGGCGCTTATCTTCCTCTACATCTGGGCCGGCCCGCATCATCTTCACTACACCGCCTTGCCCGATTGGGCGCAGACGCTGGGGATGGTGTTCTCGATCATGCTGTGGATGCCCTCCTGGGGCGGCATGATCAACGGCCTGATGACGCTGTCGGGCGCCTGGGACAAGATCCGCACCGATCCGATCATCCGCATGATGGTTGCGGCAGTCGCCTTCTACGGCATGTCGACCTTCGAGGGTCCGGTCATGTCGATCAAGACGGTCAACTCGCTGAGTCATTACACCGACTGGACCATCGGCCACGTGCACTCCGGCGCGCTTGGCTGGGTCGGCATGATCTCGTTCGGCGCGATCTACTACATGGTGCCCAAGCTGTGGAACCGCGAGCGGCTCTATTCGCTGCGGCTTGTCACATGGCACTTCTGGCTGGCGACGCTTGGCATCGTTGTCTACGCCGCTGTCATGTGGGTGTCCGGCATCATGCAGGGCTTGATGTGGCGCGAATACGACGAGCAGGGCTTCCTGGTCTACTCCTTCGCCGAAACCGTGGCCGCCATGCACCCCTACTATGTCATGCGCGCCATCGGCGGGGTCATGTACCTCTCCGGCGCCCTGATCATGGCCTGGAACATCGGCATGACCATTCGCGGCTACCAACGCGAGGAGGATCCGATGCCGGGCTCCGCGCCCGCCCTCGAGCCTGCGCAATCAGGAGCCAGAAAATGGGCTTGATGGACAGGCACGCGACCATCGAGAAGAACGCCACGCTGCTTCTTGTCGGATCCCTGCTGGTCGTGACCGTCGGCGGCATCGTCGAGATCGCGCCGCTCTTCTATCTCGACAACACGATCGAGAAGGTGGAGGGCATGCGGCCTTACTCGCCGCTCGAACTTGCAGGACGCAACATCTACGTGCGCGAGGGATGCTACCTCTGCCACAGCCAGATGATCAGGCCGTTCCGCGACGAGGTGGAGCGCTACGGCCATTACAGCCTGGCGGCGGAGTCGATGTACGACCACCCGTTCCAGTGGGGGTCCAAACGCACCGGACCGGATCTCGCGCGTGTCGGCGACCGTTACTCCAACGCGTGGCACGTCCAGCACCTTACTGACCCGCGTTCCGTCGTGCCGGAATCAATCATGCCGCGCTACGCCTTCCTGGCTGACACGCTGATCGAGGTGAAGGACTTTTCTACGCAGCTCGTCGCCAGCAAGCGCGTTGGCGTCCCATACACCGATGACATGATCTCGCACGCCAACGCCGATCTGATGGCACAGGCTGATCCCAATGCCGACACATCGGGCCTTGAGGCCCGCTACCCGAAAGCCAGGATCGGCGACTTCGACGGCAATCCGCAGCAGGTAACCGAGATGGACGCCCTCGTCGCCTATCTGCAGATGCTCGGCACGCTCGTCGATTTCAAGAACTACGACGAAGCCACTGGCTACCGCTGAGGAGAAACAACCGATGGATTACAATTTGACGCGCGAATTCGCCGACAGCTGGGGCCTGCTCGCCATGGTGCTCTTCTTTGCCGGATGCGTCGCCTTCGCGCTCCGACCGAGCGGTTTCAGCCAGGCTGATGAAGTCGCGCGCATCCCCTTCAAAGACGACTGATCATGAGCACACAGTATATCGATGATATGTCGGGCATCTCGACCACCGGTCATGAATGGGACGGCATCAGGGAACTCAACAACCCCCTTCCGCGCTGGTGGGTGTTCACCTTCTACGTCACCATCGCATGGGCGATCGGCTACACCATCGCGTATCCCGCCTGGCCGATGCTGAGCTCCGCCACCAAGGGCGTTCTGGGCTTTTCCAGCCGCAACGCGGTCAAGAACGAGCTGGCGGCGGCAGAGTCCGCCCAGGCCGAATATATCGCGGCGATACAGTCCAAAACCGCTTCGGAAATTGCGGCCGACGACACATTGCGCGAATTCGCCGTCGCTGCCGGCTTTGCGGCGTTCCGGGTCAATTGCGTGCAGTGCCACGGCTCCGGCGCGCAAGGGTCGAAGGGTTTTCCCAATCTCAATGACGACGATTGGCTGTGGGGCGGCAAGGTCGAGCAAATCCAGCAGACGATTTCACACGGCGTGCGCTTCACGACAGACCCGGATACGCGCGTGTCGGAAATGCCCGCTTTTGGCGACATCATTACGGCTGAGCAGATCACTCAGGTCAGCGCCTATGTGGCGAGCTTGTCGGGACCGGTCAAAGACGCCAGCATGGTCGAGCCTGGCGCCAAGGTCTTCGCGGACAACTGCATCGCTTGTCATGGTGAGAATGCAAAGGGTGACAAGGAGTTAGGCGCACCCGATTTGACCGATGCAATCTGGCTCTACGGACCGGGCGAGACGGCCATCGCCGCCCAGGTCCGCACCCCGAAACAAGGCGTAATGCCGGCCTGGATCGAGCGTCTCGGCGAGATCAAGGTCAAGGAATTGGCTGTCTATGTCCATTCGCTTGGCGGCGGAGAATAGGCGGCGGCCTATTCTCGACCCTCCCCGCGCCAAGCGACGAGGCCCGGCTCACGCCGGGCCTCGACCATTGCGATAACCGGCGGGATGCTGTGTGCAATGGCGGCAAACCTTGCCCCACGGCGGCCAGAACCATGGTCGGCGTCGGCCGCGAAATCGTCGCTTGTGACTGGAGCTTCTCGTGCTTGACAACAAGCAGATAGGACGGCTGAAAGCCGAAGCGGTCAATTCCGCAAAGACACGACAGCCGCTTTACGCCGCGCGCAAGAAGATCTTTCCGAAACGCGCCCCTGGCCGTTTCCGCCAGTTCAAATGGCTGGTGATGGCGATCACGCTCGGTATCTATTACCTGACGCCGTGGCTGCGGTGGGATCGCGGCGCGTTCGCGCCCGACCAGGCAGTGCTGCTCGATCTTGCCAACCGTCGCTTCTATTTCTTCTTCATCGAAATCTGGCCACAGGAGTTCTACTACGTCGCCGGCCTGCTGATGATGGCGGGCGTCGGCCTTTTCCTGATCACATCGACGGTCGGCCGAGCCTGGTGCGGCTACACCTGCCCGCAGACCGTCTGGGTCGACTTGTTCCTAGTGGTAGAGCGCGCGATCGAAGGCGATCGCAACGCCCGCATCAAGCTCGACGCCGGGCCATGGACGGCACGCAAGCTGGTGCTGCGTATATCCAAACATGCCATCTGGCTGGTCATAGCGGCAGCCACCGGCGGCGCCTGGATCTTTTATTTTGCCGATGCGCCGACGCTGATCGGCAACGTCTTCGATGGCAGCGCGGCACCGGTGGCTTATGTGACCATCGCCGTGCTGACGGCGACCACCTACACGTTCGGCGGGCTGATGCGGGAACAGGTCTGCACCTACATGTGCCCGTGGCCGCGCATCCAGGCCGCCATGCTCGACGAGAATTCGCTGACGGTGACGTATAATGACTGGCGCGGCGAGCCGCGTTCAAGACATGCCAAAAAGGCCTCGACCATCGGGCAATCGGTCGGCGACTGCGTCGATTGCAATGCCTGCGTCGCCGTCTGCCCAATGGGCATCGACATCCGTGACGGCCAGCAGCTGGAATGCATCACCTGCGCGCTGTGCATCGACGCCTGTGACAGCGTCATGGACAAGCTCGGCCGGGAACGCGGGCTGATCTCCTATGCAACGCTGGCCGACTACAACGCCAACATGGCGGTGGCGACCGCGGGTGGGACAAGTTCAGTCAATCCATCGCTGGTAAGAACAACGAGTGGCGCTTTCGTCGACGGCCTGGCGCATTTTCATCTGGGCAAGATCTTTCGCTTGCGCACCTATGTCTATCTCGGCGCATTGTCGGCCATCGGCCTGGTGCTCGCCCATTCTCTGCTGACGCGCGAGCGGCTTGAGCTGAATGTGCTGCATGATCGCAACCCGCAGTTCGTGACACTCTCGGACGGCTCGATCCGCAACGGCTACACGGTCAAGCTGCTCAACATGATAGCCCAGCCGAGAACGATCGATGTCGCGCTACAAGGTCTCGAGGGCGCTGAGATGAGCATCGTCGGCCTCGACCAGCGGCCAAGTTGCTCGTTCTCGATCGCTGTCGAACCCGACCGGCTGAAGATGCTCAAGATCTTCGTTAGGCAACCCGCGGACCGCATCAAGGAGCCGGTGCAGAGTTTCCAATTTCGGATCGTCGACAAGGCGAGTTCCGAATCCGCCGAATACACCGCCAGTTTCAACGCGCCGGAGAACAGCAGATGAGCGCCGAAATGCGAAAGCCGCGCGAGTTCACGGGACGGCATATGCTGATCTCCATTCTTGTCTTCTTCACCGTCGTGATCGGGGTCAACGTTATGTTGGCCACGCTCGCCCGGAAGAGTTGGACCGGGTTGGTCGTTGAGAACACCTATGTCGCCAGCCAGCATTTCAACGAGGAAGCGAGGAAGGGAAGGGCACAAGCCGCACTAGGCTGGACAGGCAAGCTAAGCATCGCCTCGGGCGAGGTACGCTACCGGCTTGTCGACAGCCGGGGCAAGCCGGTGCCGTTGCATGGCGTCAGGATGCTGTTCCGCCACCCGGCTTACGAAGCCGAGGACGAAGCCGTGACACTTGTCGCATCGGCCGGCGGTGCGCCTGGGAACACGCAGGAGTTTGCCGCCCGGCACACGCCGAAGGATGGCGTCTGGATCCTCGAGATCGATGCCGACGCCGGACTGACGTCGCCGTTTCGTGACGTTCGCCGCGTCATGGTTTCGAAAGGAGGCCTGCAATGAGCTGCTGCGCGCCGGGCGGCGGAATGGCGTTGGAGGTCGCCGCCCCGGCGTCCTCATCGCCGTCGAGCGACGAGATCAAGCTGGCCAGCCGCTCCCTGGGCAGCGACATTCACCAGACCGACCTGTCGGTGCCGACGGTCCATTGCGGCGCTTGCATCCAAGCGATCGAGGCTGCGCTCGGCAGGGTCGAGAACGTTGAGTCCGCTCGCGTCAACCTGTCGACGAAGCGCGTGTCGATTCGCTGGCACGGAGACAGCGTCCCGCCATTCTTTGCCGTGCTCGGTCGGCTCGGCTATCAGGCGCACCTATTCGACCCGGAAATTCACGAGAAGGACAAAACGTTTTCGGAGTTGATCCGCGCCGTCGCGGTGGCAGGCTTCGCGGCCGGCAACATTATGCTGCTGTCGGTGTCGGTGTGGTCCGGTGCGGAGGGTCCGACGCGGGATTTGTTTCATTGGCTGTCGGCGCTAATCGCCATTCCGGCCCTCGCCTTTGCCGGCGGCATCTTCTTCCGCTCGGCCTGGAATGCGTTGCGCCACGGCCGCATGAACATGGACGTGCCCATCGCGGTCGGGGTGTCGCTCGCCTACGCCATGAGCCTCTATGAGACGATCAACCATGGCGATCACGCCTATTTCGATGCGGCGGTGTCGCTGCTGTTCTTCCTGTTGATCGGCCGTACGCTGGATCATGTCATGCGGGAACGTGCCCGCACCGCCGTGAAAGGCCTGTCGCAGCTCGCCGCGCGTGGCGCCATGGTCCTGCGCAGCGATGGTGCACGCGATTACCTGCCGGTTGGCGAGATCGAACCAGGCATGCTGCTGCTGATCGCAGCCGGCGAAAGGATACCCGTCGACGGCAAGATCGTTCAGGGGGCGTCGGATCTCGACTGCTCGCTGGTTTCCGGCGAGAGCACGCCGAAAACCGTGGCGTCGGGGGAACGGGTTCAGGCCGGTACGCTCAATC
>NZ_JBWJFQ010000044.1:0-8074 GCF_057784235.1 Mesorhizobium sp. CNPSo 4670
CGGCAGGTACGAGCTGGCGTCTGCACACAAAGTATCCATCTCACGTAATATAAGCCACGGATCCTCCTCATTCTGGCAGACAAGAGCCAGTTGCGGAACATAGTCTGAGAATCCTTCGTAGCCTGTAAGGTAGTTCATGTTACCTTCAGTCAAGACAAGTAACGCGTCGATTCCTCGCTCCGCCATCTTCTGCCGCAGCCGGGTCGTTCGTGCGCGATATTCTTCTTGACCAAACGCAGACAATGGCAGTTCTCCTATCTTGATACACGACGATTGCACGAGGCAACCAATTCGGCTTTTATTCGAAGCGTGACATTGGACGAACGCCGAACCGTCTTAAAATACAGCAGATATTTTGCTGTGCGTAACAGCATGCATGCATCTTGCCTGGAATCCGCGGGGTCTCGAATCCGCAGAGCGTCTATGTCCGCCTTCAACCCTGTTATCCGCCCTCTTCACACTGTTCCAAAACGGGCACTCCACGATACCGTCCCGCTATCCTCGTTTCGAACATACTCGACGCCGTACGAAGCCGCCTTTTTACCTCCAGCCGCACTGTTTTCGACCGATGGCCAAGCTGAGATTCTGGTGGAGGTAGCGCGCCACTCTGCAAATCCGGCGAGCTTCAATGCCGCGCATTTTTATTCAACGTGGTTGATTATGGCCCGCGATTTGTGCTTGCTTGTGTTGAGCATCATTGGCCAGGATGATTTCGTCAAATACAGATTATGTACCCGGGTCATCTAGAAGCGAGATGGGCGCTAGTACCTGCCATGACCAGTGTCGTTGACGACCACCGCTTCCGGCATCGCAGTGTGTTAGGTGTCGCCGTCTGGAGATCGAACAAAAAACCGCCGGTGACCTGCAACGGAAGTTTCAAGCGCCGATTTTAGAACCTAGCCTTTTTGCTCAATACCATCCGGAGCACCGATAGCTTGCGTTCCCGGCATGTGTCACGACGGGGGCAGGGTTGATCAACGAGATAGGGGCTTTGTGGCGCGATTGCGCCCTGGGACGTCCTACAACTCAGCGACTGAACGGGCGACGGGGCCTGTATTGAGCGCGAGCTTCTTTATCCATGGCGCTCTTGGGCGGGTGCCAGGTACACATTCATGAAGCTATCGATAACAACGATGTTGCGATCTTGCGCTGGAGCATTCCGGCCAGGCATCGAATTGGTGGTTGGAGGTGCCGGCCGAGTGTTAGAACGGGGCCGCAGCGCGAGCTAGCGCATGATTACGCTCCGCACGTTGATTTCGCCGCCCTTGGCGTCTTAGCTACACTGCTCGGGATACCACTGCCTCGTCGCTATCGCAGGAAATGGGCGGCATTGGGCTCTGGCGGCGAGAGTCGGGGGATGTCTTACCGCGCCAACCCACCAACCCACGACATACCAGTGAGATCTCTTCACGAAGCTGATCGACCGAGACGGTGCAAACAGGCGATCCGATCGCCTTCGGCTTCGACGACCGTCCGTGGAACGAGGATCTCGCACTCAAGCGCTATGAGCTTGCTTTACGAAATAGCCCTGGTGAAAGAGGCGACGCGCAGTTCGGTCCTCCCCCCGCCGGTTCGCGGCAAGTCCATGATTGCCGATCATCGCCGGATCTTGGCGACGGGCATTGCGCGGCTGCGCTCCAAGATCAAATACCGGCCGGTCGTGTTCGAACTGATACCGGCGGCCTTCACCTCTCTTCAACTGCAGTGCACCGTAGAGGCGCTCGCCGGCAGGGTCATTCACAAGTCGAACTTTCGCCGGCTCATCGAGCAGCACAAGTTGGTCGAGGAGACTGGCGAAACCACCACGGAGACAGATAAAATCACCCCGCTTTAGCGGAAAGTTTGCACCGGAACCCACAATCGCAGGCTGGAGCCAGCCTATAAGCAACATGCCGTCGTCGATCGGCCGCCCCAAGTGTCCAAAAACTGCAGACGGCGTTACACGCGAAAGCGAAGGCAGAAGCCGGTCAAAAGTGCTCTCGCGGAGTTCGCGCATGGTAGGGTCCTAATCTCGGCGGACAAGCACGAATTATGAAAATTTCATAATTGTGTAATGCAGCAGCCTTTGAGAGAGGCCATGTATTCTGGTAAGCTACGGACGACTGTATAAATGGTTGTGAATCGGCGAGACGCTGACACACGAAATGCAATATGCGCAATGCGGGGATCTGAAATGAACAGAAATGATACCGAGCACTGTGCGACACTCGAACTTACATATCTGTCGGGAAATAAATTGCTAGCGTTGCGCACCGCCCCGGATGATCCTGGCCAGTTGATCTGGATCAACATCGCCGCTGGCGCGCACCACAACATCGCCCTCAACGATTTCCAACATGGCGCTGCCCACCGCTTCAAAACGCGTGAACTTGACCGGCTTGACCTGCCCCTCCGTCAACGGCGCAATCATTCCCAACGAAAGCGCCTTGCGACGCCACGCATAGTTGCGAGGGGTCCAGTCCCGGAGAACGCACAATCGCCGACACATTGGCCCCCGGCGAGAACCCTCCGCGACAAGCTGTGCCTTCTGCATCCGATCGATGACGCGGCTTGCGTCGAGACCGCACCGGCTCCGCCGTCAAAACCTCGAAGGTTCGATGATGGTTCACACTGTCGCTCATAGAATTTTCCGCACGATTCATGCAGAAAATGAGTTAGCAACGGTCCCAAAGCTACGTGGGTTGGCCCGGCCGCTTACAATGAAGCAACAGATCCTTCAAGATGAATTTACAGAATCTTTGCGACCGCAGATCGCTGACAATGGTATTTAACTGCAAAGTCTGAGGTCAGGCACGGATAAAAAGCTGATGCCGATTTACACTCAGACCGCGGGACAGCACGCAGCGGAGGTCAATAGCCAATGAGAAAAAAAAGAGCACTCATCCTGATTGAAGGCACATTGGCTAATGGTCCGCTATACGTCCAAGCGACCCGGCGTCTTGGACTTCATCCAATTACCCTGTCGGCCGATCCAGCTCGCTACGACTATCATGCGGCGGAAAGCATTGAGGCAATCCTTGTCGATACAGACGATCTCGATGCGCTGATCCGCGAATGTTCCCAGCTACGTGCGACCTATGACATTGCTGGTATCACGGGCGTCGTGGACTCAGTCTATGCAACGGTTGCCAAGCTCTGCCGGTATTTCGATCTACCGGGGCCGAACCCCGCATCGATTGAACGCTGCTGCGACAAGTTCGCTCAACGCCAGCTCCTTGCGGGGGCCGGCGTTTCAATACCTGCTTATCGCTTGGCAGCGAGCGAGACGGAGGTTGAAAGCTCTGCCGCGGAGATCGGGCTGCCGGTAATTCTTAAGCCAGCTGTGGGCAGCGGCAGCAGAGGTGTCCGATTGTGCCGCAACCTCGATGAGTTAGCCGAACATACGACCTATCTGTTGGGCGGGCAGCACATATGGCGGTCCCCGCCGAGGATACTGGTCGAAGAATTCGCACAAGGCCCCCAGTATTGCGTTGAGATAATGGGAAATGAGGTCATTGGGATTCACACCGCCGACTTCGGCCCTCCACCGCATTTCGTCGTTCGTGAGAGCATCTTTCCAGCCCCGCTGACTGATGACGAGCATGAGCGTATCGCCGATGTTTCGCTGAGCTGTTTGCGAGCTCTCGGCCTTGGCTGGGGCCCCACGTGCATTGAATTACGGTGGACGAAGCGTGGCCCAGTCGTCATCGAAGTCAATCCGCGCCTTGCGGGCGGAACCAATCCTCGGCGGGTTCAGCTGGCTTACGGTGTCGATCTCATCGCCGAGCACATCAAGCTTGTCATGGGCTACGAATGGGATTTGCGCAGAAGGCATTCGCACGTTGCGGCCGCGTGGAAACTCCTTCCTGATCGCGACGGCATCCTTGATTGGATCGATGGCACTCGCGCGGCTGCCATATCAGGCGTCGCCGAGGTAACCTTGTATCTTGAACCCAAGACGCCGATCGTCAGGAAAGGCGATTACCGAGACTGTCTCGGACATGTCATCGCCGCTTCACCCAGCCGTGCTGAGACCCAGGTGATACTTCAGCGTGCTGTCGACTTAATCGATTGGTCCATCACACCATTTCCGAACCGTGGGGAGGAACGTTCTGCGGCCCTTACACCCGCACCAGCGCAGGTGGCGCCTGGTACGAGGTGATCCTCACGAACATTGGTGGAATAGAGAGCACGACGGGGACGGGTTTGACGGGATCGTCAGCCTGGGGAAGATCAAGGCGCATGTCCGCAAGCAGTCGACGATTATCTCACGGCGCGCGGCTATACTCTACGGCGGGTTGCAGGCTACGATTTCTCAATGCGCTGCGGATGACGGCCGGAACCAAAGAAGCCAATCGCGGCGTAGTCGCCGCACTCACCGAATTCCTGAAAAGCTAACCATGCCAAAAGCCCTGTTTGAAAAGATCGCCTTGGTCGGCATCGGCCTGATTGGCTCTTCGCTGGCGCGCGTCATCTGCCGCGAGGGGCTAGCCGGCTATATCGCCATTGCAACTCGTAGCGCCGAGACCCTGAAGCGCGCAGAGGAGCTCAAGCTCGGCGACGGCTATACGACCGACGCAAAGGAGGCGGTGCGCGGGGCCGACCTCGTCATCGTCTCAGTGCCCGCCGGTGCCTACGGCGCCGTGGCTGAGGATATCGCACCGGCGCTTTACAAGGGCGCTATCCTCACCGATGTCGGCTCCACCGGAAGCGGACGGGTTCTGGTCTATGCATGTGGGCGATGCGGATCTGGCCGAAGGCAGGCTGCCTCAGGAGCGGCCATCAGCATGCTTCTGGGAGAGGCATGTAATATAAAACGGTCGAACCCTTGTGATTTTTGTACATTTATTTCCAAAATTAAATTTTTCCGAAAAGGCAGGTGGCTAAAGCTTAGTTAAATTTAACGCTACCCGTTGTGGCGACGTGATAGAGCTATGGCGATGCTGGCCTAGAGCTACCGCGTAGCAACGGATGGCTGTGTACACCTTTGCACCGACATTCGGTGCCAAATGCTGCGGCGTTAAGACCATGGAGCGTCTGCCGATAACGGCGGTCTGTCAAACTACGAGGGCTGGCAACCCGAATGTCCGAGTAAGAAATACACTCACATAAGAAAGTCTAGGAATTATGAAATACAGACGAGCTTTATATAAGGAGAGCAAGGGCATGGTTCAGTTCCTAGCAGTGTATCTTGCGGCTATAATGGAGCAACTTCAGGGGGGTCGATTCAGAAGACGTCTGAACTATATCTTACGTGAAGGTTTCCTCAAGCCGCATGAAAGCCGCCGCCGACTGAATTCTGGCTGGCTGCTTTACAGACATCCGTTCAAAAACATAGGAATTTGGCATGAGGCTGGCGACCGAACGTTTGATATTGCGTCCCTGGCAGGACAAAGACCGAAGCAAAATGGCAAGCATTTACGGTGATGCCCGCGTCAACCGGTTCTATCCCAAAGTGCGGACGGCCGAGGAAGTGAATGTCGAGATCGGCCTAGCGATCGAATGTGCCCGGACCAACGGCTTTCATTTTCAGGCGGCGGAGCTGAAGGGCTGCGGCGAATTTATCGGTATGATCGGGCTGGGCGTCCTCTCCGAGTCGGCGCAGGCTGCAATTCCCACCCATCCGCGCGTTGAAATCGGGTGGGTGCTCGCAAAAGAGCATTGGGGCAAAGGACTTGCGCCGGAAGGCGCGCGCGCATGGCTCGGCTTCGCCTGGTCAATCGGTCTGTCGGAGGTTGTTGGCCTCACGACCAAGGCGAATGTGCCGAGCCAAAGGGTCATGCAGAAAATCGGCATGAGATATGATCCCTCGTGCGATTATGAAAGCCCGAACCTCGACGAGGGCCATTGGTTACGGCCTCGCGTGGTCTACCGGAAACGGAATCCGACGTTGTAAGAGCGGCGACATTCCATTTATAGGAGGACTATGATGTCATGGCGCTGGTGATCTGAGGATCACCAGATGGGGTGTTCGCCCTCCCCGGGCGCATGTCATTGGGAAAGTGACTGCGTCTCGGCTGATGGTCGAAGTGAGGGCCTCGAAAGACTCAAGGAGAGGCGCGCCATGAAATACTTTGCCGGTTTGACATCCCGCTCAAGGAAACGTCCTTATGCATCGTCGACGAAGCAGGGAAGATCTGCCGAGAGCAGGGTGGCCACGCACCCGGGAGATCTCTTGCAGCTGTTGCGAGGCTGGCGCCTGGAGCGGATCGCATTGGAGGCGGGGCCCTTGTCGCAGTGGCTCTTCGAAGCCTTCGCCATGGCCGGGATGTCGGTCGTCTACGTTTGAGACGCGACATGCCAAGCCCCAACAAGACAGACCTCAACGATGCCCGCGGGCTGGCTCAAATGGCTCGAGTCAACCTCTTCCGGCCCGTGCATGTGAAGACAATGGCAAGCCAGAAGCGGCCGGCGTTGCTGACCGGCCGCATGTCCCAGCATGAAAAGGCCGCAGCGATCGAGAACGAGGTGCGGGGCCTTCTGCGCAACTTCGGCCTCAAGTTCGAGCAGCGGGTTTAGGAGTTGGTGGCGGACACGCCAGAGCTGCACGAGATCACGACGGCTCTTCTGGATGCCCGGCAGGCCTTGCGGAAGCAGTTTGCGATCTTGCACCACGCGCTGCTGCGGCTGGTCCGATATGACAGCGCGTGACGCGGACTGATGACCATTCCCGGCGTCAGTGCAACAGCTTCATAATGCCCACATATCTGCAGCAGGTTTCTCTGTTCGCCCGCTACTTGCTCGGGGGCGAGGACATTCGGTGTAGAAGTTTGCACTTACTCGGGCAGTTGGTGTCGGAAAGTGGTCGGTCTGGCCTGTCCGATGGGATCAGGCGGCGATCATTTTCTCCTTCGCTAGCGGCACGGCGTCAAGGGAGGTTTGCATCGGCGGTCTTGCCGAAGCACCAGCGGCCCCGGTGTAGCCGCTCCTCAATGTAGCTTCTGACTACAAGCGCCGGGTATTGAGCGCGCGGTTGCGCACCTCCATGTCCTCGCTCATGCGTTGCCGAAGTTGGGTCATCACAAGCTCTTTTGCCAAGCAGCAATGAGGTTTGTGCCGCCGGTGAGAGATGATGGCCCCGCTGTGGAGCGTCGAGAAAGAGGTTCGCGGTCAGAGCGCCGAATCCGGGCGGCGATCCGGCAGGAGAAATCTGCGCCGATCGCCGCCGCACTCTTCAATCTATGGGCGGCGGAGCTTCCACGACTCCCGGGGAAATCGAAACTGGCCGAGCCCGTCCGCTACGCCATTGCTCGGCGCGAAATCCTCGAGCGCTTCCTTCATGATGCCGAGTCGAGTTCGACAACAACACCGTCGAACGTGCTCTTCGCCGGCAACGGCGGCGGAGGAAGAATCTGTTCGACCATCGCCACCCTGCTGGCCACTGCTCGGCTCAACAACGTCGATCCGCACTCTTGGCTCAAACAAACGCTCGAGCGCTTCTCTCGCTGTTGCTCCTCGACTGACCATCCGTCGTCGACCGCCGCTGCTCCCAAACCAACGGCAGCATTCCACGCGACAGCCGTCAACTCGACCGACCCCACTCCACAACTTATCCGTAAAGTGGCAACTCGCGGCGGTTACGTAGACGCAGAGAAGCATGACCCCGCGAAAGATGTCACACGCCGACGAAGTAGAGAGCTCGGCAAGCGCTTGACTTCAACCTGTCGAAGTAACGGGCAAATGACTAACTACAGCCTTATGTCCGCTTCTGCTGATGAGGCGGCTCGTCTGCGGCGCGTACCAGGGTTGCTTCGCTGTGGCGGGGAGACGGGGGCTTCCGCCCCCCGCCGACCAAGCCGTTATCAGAGGAGCCCTGTGAATGGTTTGCGTGTTAGGCCACCGACGAAGAATTCAACCATGGATGTATAATCAAACACTGGAAGGTCAGTCGCCTCTTGAACTGCAGCCGCGTATGGTCCCAGCCCGCCACACTCAAGCAAGAGCATGCCGATATCCGGCCGATCCTTCTGCAGAGTCAAGATCGCATTGACCACATCAGCCTGGACTGCCTGCACGTCTAGGTCACCATACGGCTCCAGGAAGAAGCCGGCAAATATGGGAGCGTCATCGAGTCCAAAGACAACCACCCTGTCAC
>NZ_JBWJFQ010000045.1:0-7287 GCF_057784235.1 Mesorhizobium sp. CNPSo 4670
AGACGTCCGGCGTCACTCTGGAGGATCGAATAGCCCGCTCCGACCAGCCCTGAAAATGTCTGCGACGAGACCTCGACACTGTTGGCGACGACGCCTCTTGGTGTGCCGCTTTCTCCCGACAGTTTTACGTACATGAGGTCGCCGAAAATGCTGTAGCGGTCGTAGCGAGCCTCGGCGACGGCCATGGCCGCGAAGTCGAGATTCTTCAGGATGTCGCTGAAACTCGAGTCGACCTCAACAGTGGGCAGACCAAACTGCGCCACGTCCCCCGACATCCCGGCCGCCCAGAAATACGGCGCAACGGAGAACGTCCAGCCGTTTGCGGTGATGATCGGCCGGGGATCCGGCGTCACTGGCGAGACAACATCGGCAGCTTTTGCGGGAAAGGCAAAGAGAACACTGAGAAGAATTGTGGAGCAGATACCGGACTTCAACTTATTCCTCCTCCTTGTCGCGCGCATCGGCACCGAGCCCGACACCCGACGTCGCTACGCTATTGCTCGAAGGGGTAGACCTTGCGCCAGTCCGCCTTCATGTCAACGACAACCCATTTGCGCTGCGATGCCTCCGACAGCGCCTTGTCAAGCTTTCCGAAATGCGATTCGCGATCATAGGCCCATTCGCGCGCCGCGTCGGTGTGGTGCACAATGATGCCCAGATGGGCCCCCTCGCCTGAGGTGACCCAGCGCAGCATTTCGTAGTCGCCATCCGAGTTGCCGGCGACGAAGATTGGGCGATGACCAATGAATTTGTTGATGCCGACCGGCTTGCCGGGACCGTCATCGATGAAATCGATCTTCGGCTCGCGTTTCAGGACGGGCGTGTCGTCATCAAGCTGATACTTCGTCTCGATGCTGCTGCCGATGACCTGCTCAGGCGGTATGCCGTACATCTTCTCGGTCATCGGGCGCATGAACTCGATGCCGCCGCCCGAGACGATATAAGTGCGAAAACCATTGGCCCGGAGATAGTCGAGCAGTTCGACCATCGGTTGGAACACGACCTCGTTGTATGGCCGTTGGAAACGCGGGTTCCTGGCAGAGGCGAACCAGTCCGAGACGATCGATGCAAACGCGTCGGTCGTCATGCCGGCATGTGTTGCCATGACCATATCGAGCAGGCCCTTCTGGCCTAACGTTGCCAGACCTTCCATGTTTCCTTCCAGAATCGATTTGAAAGGCTCCGTGACCTTCCACTCGGGATGGTCCGGCGCCATCGCCTTGACCCGGTCGAGCACAAAGGCCAGCTGGAAATACATCGGTTGCTCGGACCACAGCGTGCCGTCGTTGTCGAAGACCGCGATGCGATCTTCGACCGCCACGAAGCGCTGATCTCCTGTTGTCGTGACCGCCGTGACGAAATCGACGATGGCGGTCTTCGACGCGCTGTCGTTCCAAGAAGGCAGCGAGTCGGCGCAAGCCTGAACGGCTGTCATCGCGATCACTGCTGTCGCTGCGGCAAATCCCGAAATCAGTCTGAGCGAAGGGCGCATCGTCATTGTCCCTTATCCCTACTTAGTAGGGTCGGTGAATGGCCTGCTGCTTGCGCGCACGACGCAGCGGAAGCCGAGATGCGATATCGAGGTGTCGATCGGCTGCCCCATGCGCGCCGCCGGCCGGTAGCGCCGGCAGTAATTCACTGCGCATAGATGCGAGCCGCCCTTGGTGACCTTGCGCGGAATTCTCACGTCGGGCTGGCGCGGGTCGAAGCTCGCCTCTCGGCCGCCGCCGCGCGGGTCGACCGCGGTGCAGCACGGGCTGTCGATCCGGCCGTGGTCCTGGTACCAGTCACTTGTCCACTGCCACACGTTGCCTGCCATGTCGTGCAGGCCGTAGCCGTTGGCCGGAAACGAGCCGACGGGCGCGGTGTATTCGAAGCCGTCATCGACCGTGTTATGGTAGGGAAATTCGCCTTGCCAGATGTTGGCCATGTGCTGGCCGGCCGGCGTCAACTCGCCGCCCCACGCATACTCGGCCTCGTCAAGACCGCCGCGCGCGGCTAACTCCCATTCGGCCTCGGTCGGCAGTTCCTTGCCCGCCCAGGCGGCGTAGGCCTCGGCATCTTCGAGGGCCACGTGAACGACCGGGTGATCTCCAATCTTTCTTATGTTGCTTGCTGGCCCGCGCGGGTGGCGCCAGTTGGCTCCTGCAACATAGACCCACCAGTTGTAGTGGTTGCCAAGGTCAACCGGGCCGGAGGGCTTCCTGAACATCATCGACGAGGGCAGCAGCATTTCGGGTAATGCGCCGGGATAGTCTTCGGGGTTTGCCGGGCGTTCTGCGAGCGTTTCGTAGTTTGTCTCGGCGACAAAACGCTCGAAATCGCGGTTGGTTACCGTGAACCTGTCCATCCAGAAGCCTGCCACCTTGGCGCGGTGCGCTGGTGCCTCCTCAGGATAGTGGTTGTTGGATCCCATCGTGAACTCGCCGCCGGGGATCCAGACCATACCCTCGCGAGCGAACTGAATCGCTGAAATCTCGTTCATGAAATTCTAGCCTTCTTCGTTTCTCCACACGCTTGGGAGGATCGGTATCAGCAGAGCAGGGCATTCCGGGCACGGCGGGCGAACTGCATCGGCTCGCCCACGCTTGAAAGAAGGGCGCTTAGTCGCTGCCCTTACTCATCGCCTTCGCCATCGCCTCGTCGACTGCTTTCTTCATGCTGAGCGTGTCCGCTCCCTGGCGTGGCGGATAGTCGGCGATGCTCTGTAGGTGTGCCATATATGCGATGACCGGCGGAACAAATTTTCGGAGCCTTCGTTTATTGCATCGGCCGGATCACCCAAGCCCATATTTCGACCGGCCAGTCCTGTGTCAACAAAAGGCCCGCTGCTCTCCCCTTGGCGGCGGGCTTTTTCAAAATGCGCCCGGTCCCTAGCGGAACCATTCCGTGTCGGCTGCCGTTGGGTCAGTTGAAGGGACATCCCACAAATGATTCAAACCGTAGCAACGCCGCCGAGCGCGGTTCAAAGCTTTACCGTAGTGCAACGCCTCATGACCGAAACTGGCATTACCGAAGCACAGGCTATCGAGCTTATCTCCCTCCTGGGGCTCAACGGGTCATCGCTGGTGCGTGAGGCCAAACTATTGCCCCCGAGGCACTAGAGCCGCAGGACCTTATCCATTCCCCGCGCGCGGCTACTTCCGCACGATCCATTCCAGCAACTCAGGATCAATTACGCTGTTGCCCGTAAAGTCGCGGATCAAAAGTGCGGCCTCCGTCCGCCATCGGTCTTCGGGAATGTTCGCCTCGATGACGGTTTTTACGAAGGTCCTGCGCAGGATGTCGCAGTCAAAAGCCGATATCGGATGACCTGGCCGGTCCATGATGCCAACCTCCCATCAAGGGCGGGAGCGCATAGAACTCTCAAGCACCGACGCCCTTTTAACCCGGTCGGCGACGCCTCCGATTCATAAGCGCATCCTACAAAGGCACAACGGGATTGTGCTGTACGATTTTAACGAAAGGCGCGTGGGCAGTTGCCTGCCTGCCAGTGCGCTCTCCGACGCGGCAAATCCCGTGCATGCTTTCGGAACCGCTAACTGTAAGTTGCGTTAGGCCTTTAGGGAGTTGTCCTATGGCTGACGAAAAGGACGAAGCGCCCAGCAGCCCGGTCGAACTTCTCGTTCGGCGCTTGGCGGATGAGGCGAATATCACCGAAGATCAGGCCCGCGAGCTTATCGCAATTCTTGGGCTCAATTGGGCATCCCTGGTGCGGGAAGCCCGCATTCTGGCGGCCCGAAAATAAGATTCGCGGCGAGGAAGACCTTCGTCATGCCTCGCTGCAGGATTTCCGGGAAGAATGAGCAAGCGCGGCTATGCCGGGTGCGTTCCGCGATGGCGCAACGGAACATCAGACCATTCTAATTGTTGTTTGGTCAGCAGGGGCAGCCAACATTTCCCCGGCGAGTCCCTGTGATCCCTAGGGATGGCCCGCCGCTGCCGTGAATGGAGCGGCGGGTTCATAAAGGTTAGGGGAACCTAATGCCACTCGCCAGCTTATGGCGAGATGAGCACACGCGGCGTCAACTTCCTGCACAAATGGATTTCCAACAACGTCATCGAGACGGTCGGCGCCGACATCATCTCAGTGTCTGAATTGACCCAGAAGCTATTTGCAGACGCCAAGGCGGTCGGCATCAGCAGCACCGAGATCGAGGAAGAGACCGTTAGCGTGTACAACACGATCTTGGACGCAATCGTGCATTTTGAGCCAGGCTTGCCCGAATAGCCCTTGCCAGCGAGATCCGTAAAAGGAATATAATCCTCTGTTGCGGCGAGCCCTTCAACGGAGATCGCCATGCCCCAAAAGACCCTCGCCGACACCCTGGCCGCCCGTGAAACCATGTACGTCAATTGCGAGCACCCGGCGTGCTGCAAAATGACAAAGCTCGACATCCAGGCGCTGATAGACAAGCTCGGGCCTGATCACGGTTCGATGCATTGGGACCTGGTCGAGCTGTTTGGCTGCTCGGATTGCAAGGCCGCCGGCGCGACCGCAGGCCGGTGTTTTTCACGGTCATCCCCGATTACGAAGGCACCAACGCGAGACGCAACCGCGACTGGAAACCGACTATCGGTTAGCTCATTACGACGTGGGTCTTTAGGGCCGGCAAACCAAGGACTTCAGTCTCAATTGCCTGATTTTGCTGATGCAATATAGACTTATCACCAGCGGGGGCTTGGCCCAGGGCGGGGGCTGGGGGCTTGGCGGCTGACGAATCATACGCCGTTCTCGCTTAGTCGACCATGTCTCACAGTGACTTCTTGCGTGTCGGAGCTTGGTAATGATGCGCTTCAAGGAATCGCTCCGGCACGACGCCGAACGGCTGGCTTTCGACGAAAACAAGAAGGCCGGCGACCTAAGGCATAGGCTGGACCTGCACGATGAAGCCAAGGCGAAATTGGAATCCGATCTGGACAACAAGGTCGCTGCGGGTGCGCGCTTAGATACATATCAACCCGTTATGGGCGATACGCCTCAATGCCCGCGCTGCTGGATATGGCGAGCGAGGCAGGAACCCATGGCTGACCAGTGGAGAGATGACCAGGACTTCCTCAAGTGCAGTGAGTGTGGGTACGTGGTTCGTGCCTTTGAAGAGGCCGGCCGTCGGGCAGCGGGCTAAAAACGCGACCGCGGCCTGGGTAGCGGCAATCAAAGCCGCGATGACCAATCGGGCGCGTCCGCCTGCATGAACAGATAGACGCCGATGACGATCAGCACGATCAGCGCGATCAGCACCACCAGGAGCGCGATTTTTACCTTGCTCATGCGCGGCAGGTAAGCAGACTGCGTAAGAACCGCAATTCACATCGTCGTGGGCTTGCTCTTGCGTGATTCCGCGACTGGAAGCCGACGTTCGAGAGGGAGGGTTAGGGGACTTTAGTTTAGTTGAGCTACCGCTAATATGCCTATAGTTTAGGCAGAACGGGAGGGGACGTCCAATCCAAACCCGCAGTGGCCGGTGTGGTCCGTAGAGCCCCAAAGAGCCCCAGCTGCACCGGCCGTTACTCTACGGCTTGGGGGGACGAGATGAACGACAAGCCCGTCACCACCTACGTCGTCAGCGTGTTCGAGAAGCCGCACTGGCGTACGGTGCTGACGACGAAAGACAAGGAAAAGGCGTTCGCCCTAGCGAAGGAGATCGGCGACAAGGTGCGGATCGAGGAGCTCACGCCGAAGGTGAAACGGCGCTAGGGCCTCGCCGGGCAGCACGAGCACCACGACCGCGAGCGCGGCCATCACGGCCCGATGGCAATGTGACGCCTGTTCATGTCCAGCGAAACGCCCCCGACCTCCCAAATGTGAAGCGCGCCCCCATCGGGAGGGTGCGAGTGCAGCAACGCGTGGTTAGTCCATTCTGCATATCTGCTGGAAAATCCATCCGCGGAGCGCCGTGCGGCGATGTCATAGTGGGCGGAATGAAAGGCACCTCTCGCACAACCATGCTAACGTTCTCGCCATTGTCCAAAGTGAAGAAAAATGTTGGCGTCCCCACCGCGCTCAATTTCGGCTCGAGGGTCGCCGCCGGCTCCTTGGACATGAAGAAATGGATTTGTGCGGCGTTTTCGATGTCCGTAATGCCAAAAGCAAACAGGCCCTTTCCCGGTCTTCCTACTTGCTTACCGAGGGCAAGATGCTTTGCGGGGATGGTGAGTGACACAACCTCGGTGGCGCCTGTTTCTGACAAAATGGGTTTTTCCCATACCACAGTCGCGCGCTCATCAATAAACCCCCGGCTGTTGCGTGCGCGAAGGTATTCGACATCATCTTTGACGAAGGCCAGCCGGAATTTGTGGTCGGCATGGAGGCTCACCTTTTGCACCGGCTCTATTCCTGTCGGCTGCGCCCAAGCTGACCACACCCAGGAATACCGGCCATGTGGCCCATAAACTGTAAAGCGCACGCGCTTGCGTATCGCCCTGTCGATCGCATTGCTGACTGCGTGCTTCATAGAATCCATAGATCGTCAGCTACTTCCTCAACCTCATTCCAGCGCCGCCGCCATTCTCGGGGATGAACTCGACGCCGGCCGATTCGAGTGCACGGCGGATGGCTTCGACCGTGCGGGGCATCAGCGGAGGCTGATCGCCAAAAAGAATCGTCTCGTCACTTGACAACATCACAACTTTTATGTTTTTTGTGATGTTATCAACACAAGGCGACTGAAATGACTTCTCCGCGTTTTGCCACTCGTTTGAACTCCTTCGGGTCTGCTCCGCAGCTATTCTGGCCCGACCTTACGGCCAAGCCGAGCATGATGCAGATGGTCGAAAGAGCTGTCACCGCCAAGGGGTTGACGGATCTGGACCTGAATTATCCCGACCATGTCAGCGGCGAACCCAAAGCACTGGCGCAGCGCATTGGAGACCTCGGTCTCAATATCAACGGTCTGGCCATGCGCTATTACACGAACCCGGGTTTCAAGAGAGGTGCCTTCACAAATCCTGAGGAATCTGTAAGGCGAGAGGCGATCGACCTCACAAAGCGCGGCATCGATGCAGCGCGCGAAATGGGTGTTCATCTCATGACTGTCTGGCTCGGCCAGGACGGGTTCGATTACAATTTCCAGCTTGACTACAAGCAGGCCTGGGACTGGGAGGTTGCAGGCATTCGCGAAGTCGCGGAACACGATCCCGAATGCCGGATCAGCATCGAATACAAGCCCGATGAGCCGCGTGCCCACAGCCTGCTGCGCGATGCCGCTACCACCTTGCTGGCTATAGCCGATGCTGGCGCTCCAAACCTTGGAGTGACGATGGATTTCGCGCACTCGCTCTATGCCG
>NZ_JBWJFQ010000046.1:0-6936 GCF_057784235.1 Mesorhizobium sp. CNPSo 4670
GATGCTCTCCGGCAATCTTCTTTGGCCTGTGCCCACCCATCTTGCCGGGCGCAAGGCTGCTCGTCTCGCGCAAGCGGCTTACCCAGCGGATGACGGTGCTGATCCCAACCTCAAAGCGCACTGCAGCCTGCCGCCGCGACAGGCCCTCCCGCTCAACCGACGCAACAACCCGTTCGCGAAGATCCATCGAATAAGGCTTGCCCATCCTGGCTGGCCTCCTTGCCCAGCAAGAAGGTTGAATCAGATTTGCTCGCCTAAGGGAATCCGTCGTCGATTCAGCCCCAACTCATCCCGCTCTAGCGATGTCCACTTTTGGGAGCGGGGGAGTGCGTTTGCCCGGCACGCGCGCCTGGAATACTCGGGCTTGAGCGGCGCCCTGAGCTTCGATCGTCGGCCAGCGGGCGCACGTTCGATCATGCTTGACCTTATCTTGCTAGCTCACTGTTGGAGCTGCTTTGGATCATCCGATGTTGGATTGCTCGCCGCCCAGTCGAGCGACGTGATCAAACAGAAGCGGGCGAATTGTTCGCTGAGTGCTCTGGTTGACGTCCAATCGTGGCTGAGCTTGTCGTTTGTTCCGTGGATTGTACGGCTGCGACCGTCCGAGTAAATCTCGTCTACTGCAGCCTTCATGGTTGGACCGTCCTGCCGAATCGGCTTGTCCGCCGTCAGGCCAAGTCTCGCTGTAATCAAGCGACGAATTCCGCCCGACTTCGCTCCATTCGCAAGAGCATCGAGCGACGCGGAGAATTTCACGACGGCCATGACCGGAACCGACTCTCTGCAGGCCTCGTGAAACCACAGGATTGCCTGTGCCAGGGTGTTCATCATCTTGGGTCGCGACACCTGTCCTGACGCACTCAGGAAATATGAAATCGCTTCGCCTGCGACCTTGAAGTCTGGCCCACATCTTGCGAGCTCCGAAGCCCAAGCCTGGCTGGTGATCGTAGGGCCGTGGGGCAACCCTTTCATGCTGCTACCGGCAAGCGTCTTGATTCCAGGAACAAAGGTCAAAGACTTCTCTCGTCTGACCCCGGGATCGGATAGGAGCCTAAATCCATCCAACGTACGGGATGGCGTCTCCCAACGGAGCGCGATCACAGTCATCGCCATATGAGCGGCGGTTTGCGCCTTCAGGGTGCCAGCTTCGGAAGCTAGGCCGCTGGTCGACACGCTGCAGACGAACGGGCAGTTGCCGACAGCATCAAGAATATCCTGCTCCTGCATCGCATCGATTGAGTGTTTGCGCTTCCGAATTCGCTCCCCTCTCCAGCGCCTTCTCAACCGACGCGAAGTGATATTGCTGATGTCCAGCCGATCTGCCGCCTTTCGATTGAGCCAGTCTAGCCGCGGTTCAAAGCGGACTGGTCCAATATCAAAACCAGGCATGTCGACATTGCCAAACAATGTGCATCCGAAGGCGTGCTCTTGGACGGCAAACACTGGCTTTGGTGATGACAAGGTCGAACGGACATGGTCGACCACGGCTTGCGCGCTCAGATCGAGGTCAGCGCCAAGGTCGACCCCAGCCAGCGGAATGCCGAAAGCCCCGCGCACAATCCAATTCCATTCTTTGTCAGTGTGCGTCCGACAAAGTACTGGATCGCTATTTTTTAGATCGCTTGCGATGATTTTTACCAGGCGCTCCATCTCGCGCGACACGATGATCGAGCCAGCTTCACCGGCAGAAATGAATCCTGGAAAAACGGTCTCATCATCGATCTTTTCCGGAAATGCGCCCGGAGTTTGAATTCGTTTTAGCTCGGCAATAAGCTTCTTCGTATGCTCCACCATTGAAGCCATCATGTTCCCCCGATATTGCATCCGGCATATCCGGACCCCTCGATTCACGCTTATTCCATCGCGCCTGCAACCTCCGTATCTTGATAGTTCCGGAACTGCAGCAATTTCTCTTCGATGCGCGGTTTCGGGCGACGGTGCTGTTGTGCCGAACGTCCGATGTGAGGCGCAGAGCCGTTCACCAAACAGCAAACCAGGACGCCTTTGGGTCAGAAGCCGATCCCTGACTGAATGTCAGTGAAAGCGGCCGTCGCAGAAGACATGCCTCCGTTATAGCCCGCAGCATCAATGCGCGGCTGTCCCACTGTCCCACTCTCTAGGGGGTGGGACAGTGGGACAGCCGTGATTTACGCATACCCGCTCGAAGGATGTGTTGCTTTCACCCTCGCCTGGATACGATTGACCTTAGATTTGCTCAACCCGGTTGCCGCCGCAATGTCGCGTACGCTTTCACCATTGCGCGTCATCGTCATGACGAGATCAGCCTCGACATCCTGAAGATCCTTCACCGTCCACAACGCCTTTCCGTTGCGAACTTCCAGCTTCGCCTCGAAGGGCTTTGCGGCTTCACCGAACACGCCGCGCGCCTTGCCCAAGTGAACCTCGAAGCGGGCGCCATCCTCGATCGTGTAGTCGTCCGGGTGCTTCAATGTGATGAGCGTGTCCAGGACGTCTTCGCGCTTGCTTGTGCCACGCGGATTTCCACCGCGACCTTCGTGCTCGATCAAAAGAACGCTGATGCCTCGACGACGGAGCCTCAGTTGCCAGGATTGCATCGTGTCCCAACTTTCAGCTTCGTTCTCGCGGCCCCCGTTCGTCAGTGTCGAGCGGTTGTCTAGGATCAGGAGTTCCGTCGGCCCGAGAATCGCTTCCAGCCGCTCCTGCGACTCCGTCTGCGATAGATTGAGGCTGACGCCGATCTCCTGTTCGTCCATTGGCAAGATCCGCAGACGCCCGGAGCTGACCTGGCTGAACATGCGAAGCCGTTCCTGCAGATCCGCGCCCGGCATCTCGCCATCGACGTAGAACACATTGCGAGGCACCGGCGCCCTCCAATTCAAGAATGCGCCTCCGGTCGCGGCGGCATGGGCGATGCCGATTGCTACTTGAGTTTTGCCGACGCCTCGGAAGGCCGATAACATGGCCAAACTTCCTGTGCGAATGATCGGCTCCAGGATGAAGTCACGCGGCTTGAGTTTCATTGATGTGAATTCGTCTGAGGCGAACCACTTGAGGGCAGGGCGCCGCTGCCCGGCATCGACGGCTGATGCTACAACGAGGCGTGTCGCGCTTATGGATTCGAGCAGTTGTTCCGGCGATTGCGTCATGGTCGTTGCCCGTCCGCAAAATCTGTACCTTCGAGTGCCGGTATAATTCTGGTTACGTCTTTGCCGACGCCATCCCAGCGACTCGCACACTCGGCAGCTGCGGCTATCCCAGTGGCGTCGTGGTCGGTGAAGACGGTCAGAGCTTCGATACCGGCAAGCACGGGGAACTTCGCAATTCCGCCTGCCGACAAAGCCACCCACATCGGCCGGAAGCCCATGGCCATGCAGGCCAGTGGTCTCGATCCCCTCGGTGACATGGAGGCCGATGCTCACGTTCTCGTCCGCGGAGAGCTTCACGCAGGCGCCTGCGGCCGGGCCCAACATCTTCTTCGGGTTGCCGAGACCTGGGACATTGGCTTTACCGCTTCCGTTTGGCTTCAGGGCGGTCCTGTGTACGCCGCAGAACTCATTCGTACGGATGTCGACCATCGCAGCCAGCATTGACGGCAGCCGCAAGGTGGTTCCGTCCTGAAGCCGGAAAGGGCAGGCACCGTGGAACCGGAGGGCAAGGCCGTCCAGGACTTCATCGGCAAGCCCGAGCTCGCGACCGAGCAGGTAGACTGCCGCGAGTGTGCCGTCTATCGGCACCGCCTCCCGCCACAGCCTGTGTGCGATATCGATGCGAGAGCTGTCCAACACGGGGGTGGTCGCCGGCCACGGGCGGGACAATTGTGCGGTCAGACGGTGGTGTCCGCTATCTGGAATGCCGAGCATGTGCCGGACATGGTCACGGCAGATGCGCCAGTCGTCGTCTGCAAAACTGTTGACCCGGAAACCGTCGGCGGCGTCAGAATCGAGCATCACCGACATCGACCTGTCTGCGCGCGAGTGGCCCGGGCCCGGTGCGATGATGCAGTGCGGACCAACCACAGTTCCGCCGAGCGCTTTAGCAACCGCGGCGGCACGGTGAATTGTGCTCATGCCACGCCCCCATTCGAGAAGGCGAGTTCCGCAACGGAGATAGCGAGTGGCACTGACAGCGCGTAGCGGGAGCGCAGCAGACGAACCTGGAGCTCGGCCGCCGTAGCATTTCCGGATCGGCACGGCTACTTTCTGCGCTCGCTGATTGGCCTGATCGCCGGCGATACGAGCGTCGAAGCAAGTGAAGCGATGGCGCGCCTCGTCGCCGGCTCCAATGACAGCTACGCCGAGTTGATTAGGCACATGGCAGCTGAGCAGCGCCAGAAGCGGGCGGAGGAGGGTTTTTCAGCGCTGGCGCCGGGCGATCTCGGAGCACTCCTCGACGACGGACCGCCTGGCAATATCGAGGATTTAAAGGCAATGATACTTGAGGAGATAGATGTCGCGCGGCGTAAGCTAATCGGTGACGACCTCGATTCGGTTGTTGAGTTCTGGACCGATGCCGGCATTCCTCGCGACGAGAATCGCTGCCGCGACCGGCTGGCGGCGATGATCGGGCCCGAACTCGCTCGGTACGATATTCAGCGGATCACCGAGGCTGACATGCCCCAGACCAAGAGGGCGGATCTCGCTTTCGCGAGGGGAACGATGCAATTGCCGATCGAGGTCAAGGGCCAGTGGCACAAGGATGTATGGGACGCGGCGACGAACCAGCTCGATGACCAATATCTGGTCGACTGGCGCTCCGAACAACGCGGCATCTATTGTGTGCTATGGTTCGGCGATATGCCGTCAGTGAGCAACCGGCGGCTGAAAGTTCATCCTGACGGGCTTCCCGCGCCTACGAGCGCTGAAGAGATGTGCAAAATGCTGACCGCCCGGATTCCGCACGCGCGCCGCGCACTGATCGATGTTGTGGTATTCGATTTCACCGCTGGAAAATCCTAACGTAGCGCTTTGGGGCCATTCGCGGAGTGTGCAACGGCTGACGTTATGAATGTCTCCTTACCCGGTCTCAACCCGTGGGCTGCCTTTCCGCTTCCGGCTTATACGCGACGTCTGAGTCGTGACTTGGCGATGTCCGTAGGTGGCGCAACCCGGACCTAACTTGCGACGGCTAGTTGTGGTCCTCTTTGACATGCGTGCGAACCGCAAAACCGCCCGCAGCATGGCCGGGGCTAAGGCATTGATATTGCTGTTGTCAAAACCTGGGGATTTTTGAGAGCTACTCCCCAGCTTCGGAGAATAATGGGCATTGAGAGAGCAATTTGCACGCTCAGGACGCTGCGGCACTCCCCAGCTTTTGGCCACACACCGTGCAAACACTGGGCTTCAGAGCGCCTGCCAGCGGAGCAGAGAATTGTTTGGACTTTGAAGGTGGTAGCGGGAGAGGGACTTGAACCCCCGACCCCAGGATTATGATTCCCGTGCTCTAACCAACTGAGCTACCCCGCCAGGGCGGCGAAAGGCCCGAAATCCGCCTTAAATCGAAAGGCATGTCGGGGGCGTTCGCCAAGGTCGCGCGGATATAAGGTTGGGAGGGTGAGCCTGTCAAGCTTCGATGCAACCGGCGCGCCGGCTTATTGTCATTGTCGAAAAGCTTTGCCGCGCAGACATTTGGTTGCCGCCGCCGGGGTTGAGTTCGTAGGGGCACGTCGCTATGTCTCGGCCACGAGTTTTAAGAGTTGAAACAGATGAAACCGCGCATTGCAGTCCTCGGTTGCGGATACTGGGGCAGCAACCACATCCGCACCCTCAAGGCGCTCGGCGCGCTGCACGCGGTCTCCGACGCCAACCGGGCTCGCGCCGAAGGCTTCGCCAGCGAGCAGGACTGCCTTGCGATCGAGCCCGACCAGCTGTTCGTCCGTGACGATATCGACGCCATCGTCATGGCGTTGCCGCCGCAATTCCATGCCGACCTTGCGGTGCGCGCCGCCGAGAGCGGCAAGGATCTGCTGGTGGAAAAGCCGATTGCGCTGACGGTGCCGGACGCCGAGCGCGCGGTGCAGGCGGCCAAGGACAATGGCCGCGTCTTCATGGTCGGCCATGTCTTGCGTTTCCATCCGGCCTTCGAAACGCTGAAGGGGCTGATCGACAAGGGCGAACTCGGGGAAGTCCGCTACATCCATTCGCATCGGCTCGGCCTCGGCAAGTTCCACACCGAGAACGACGCGCTGTGGGACCTGGCACCGCATGATTTGTCGATGATCCTGGCGATCACCGGCACCGAGCCGATCGAGGTGCGCGGCGAGGGCGCTGCCCTGCTCGACAATCTCAGCGACTTCGCGCATTTGCACATGCGCTTTCCCAACGGCCTGCGCAGCCATCTCTTCACGTCGCGGCTCAATCCCTATCGCGAGCGGCGGCTGACCGTGGTCGGCACCAAGGCGATGGCGGTGTTCGACGACGTGGAACCATGGGAACGCAAGCTTGCCGTCTACCGCCACGCTGTGTGGCAGGACAGCGGTCAATGGGCTTTCACCACCAATGAGCCGTCCTATGTCGCGGTTGCCCAAGGCATGCCGCTGACGCGTGAGCTGGAGCATTTTATCCAGTGCATCGAGACACGGGCCGAGCCGCGCACCAGCGGCGAGGAAGCGATCAGGGTGCTGCGCATCCTGACCGCGGGGACGGTCACGCATACCACGCCCAATTCCTGAGAGACCGTTTGGACTCTGTCACTCGCCGGCGCGAATTTCTCTGAGCGGGTAGCGGATTACTCGGCGGGGATCTGCGCCGGCCTGGCGGAAAGCCGGGTCAGCATGGCCTCGGCCTCGGCGCCACGCTCCGAACGCTCGATGAAGCCGCCGCCGAACACACGCGCCTCGTTGCCGTCATCGGAATAGAGCACGCAGGCCTGTCCGGGCGCGATGCCGGACTCGCCGTCGATCAGTTCCACCCAAGTGGCGCCAGCGCGATGATGCAGCACGGCAGGGCGGGGCGGGCG
>NZ_JBWJFQ010000047.1:0-6763 GCF_057784235.1 Mesorhizobium sp. CNPSo 4670
TCGGCGTACCATTGCAGGTAGGCAGCCGCATGCGCCACTTCCGATTTGGCCTCGGGCAGGGGCTTGCCCATTTCCGCGGTCAATATCGCGGCAAGGTCATCGGCGTGGTCTATAATCAACTGATGCCAGCGCCACAGAACGTCGCTGCGTTCACGGGCTGTCAATGCGGCCCATCCAGGCTGCGCGCCATGGGCTTTGGCGATCGCCGCGCGCGTCTCCTCGGTGCCCATGTCGGGAAGCTCTGCCAGAGCTTCGCCCGTCGATGGGTTGAGGACCACAAATGTGCGCTGACTGACTGGCGTCAGCTTGCTGGATCGAAATCGCAAACTCGTCCCACACCCATTTGGCAAGGTCGACCAGTCGCCACCGTACCACGCCGTGCGATGCCGGGATCGGGCCGCTTTCGACAATATCCACCAAGGCCCAACGCTGCGTCTCGTCCAACAACGGTACGTCACCTGCGGAACATCGTCGATCAAGCCGTCCGGTCCCGCAGCGTTAAGCGCAGCACCCAATCGCGCACCGTCTGAAGGCCGACACCGCCGATCCGGACCGCATCGCTCCGCGTGCCGCCTTCATAGATTGTCGCCAGCGTAAGCAGGCGCCGCACATAACTCCCATCCCGGCTCGCTCGCGAAAGCGCCCGAAGATCCGATGCTGTATAATCCTTCCGAAGCCCCACAGGCGCCGCCATCGCAAACTTCCCCCGGTTCGTGATGTTCAATCAGTTCGACGTCGAGAGGCTTGCCTTGCAGACGCTTGCGTCCAACAAGAAGGGTTCGGTTATCCTTGCATGTCACCGATTTGGCATGAACGGGCGGTCCCATCCCATCCGTAGCAGTTGGGCAATTCCCCGTTGCGGTCGGTCTTCACAGTCATTGCCGAGAGCGCCGCCTTCACGTCCCGTGTCTCGAGCAAAATCGCATCGCGTCCGCTGGCCACAAGCCCGGCATGCAGCCTGCGATAATGGCCCAGCCTCGAGCCCAATGCGGGTTCCAGTTCGTCGAAATAGCACACCAGGGTCTCCGGCCCACTACGCCATCTAGGCTAGGCGCTCAAACCATAGTGGATGCGTAGCTTGCCTTAGCGCGGCTATATTCGCGCGAACTTTCGGAAATGACCAAACTGCGGCCTGCGCCCTATCGGCCAGATCGACGAGAGCGCATCGGTGGAGGCAACCGTGAAGAACGACTGCAGCTTTTAATCGTCGTCGCGACATCAGACGTCTTAGAAAAAATGCTTGTCAGCTCTTTGTAGAGGTCTTTGCCAGCGCTAGTAAGCACCACGCCGGTTGCTGTCCTCACAAACAGTGGAACACCAATCTCGTTCTCAATGACTTTGATCTGCCGACGAACCTCTCTCGCTGTCACGTTGAGCTCGGAAGCTGCAAGCTCGATCGAAAGATGGCGTGCCGATGCCTCGAATACCTCAAGTGCAGTGAGGACAGCGAGGGACGGAAGTTTATAGTAGCGATGAGCCATTGAACACTCCAATCAGATCGGCTGTTCGCGAACCAAACGCCGGATATCCATGTCCCCTGACCCATCAAGGACTGCCGCCAGTCTACTCGCTTTAAAAGCGAGACGGATGAACCGCCACCAGGCTCCGCGACGGAGCTGCAGCCATCGACCATGACCAGCGCAAGTTACGTGCCGGCTTCCGCGCCGTTGGGAGTTGCACCACGCGTTCACATCGACACCCGGGTCCAACCGACCGCCTCGTCGGGTTTTCGATATTCTTGTCGGCTTCGGACACAGGTTCGTGGAATATGGTGCACGTTGGCGGTGGGATGCGGTCAACGTATGAGGGTATGATTGAGCCGGCTACTTGGGTTGCTGCGCCTGAGTAACTGCCGAGCCGGATGTGTACTGATGCTTTCAACGCCATAGACGTTGGCGGTGTCCAGCCAGACGTGCCCGAGCCATCCGCGGACTGTGTTGATGTCGACGACGACGCGCAAGAGATGGGTCGCCGCGGTGTGGCGGCTTCAATTACCCACATCGTCTGGTGTTAAGGCTACCTCGCCACGCCAAACCACGGCGCCCTCTTCGTCTAGAACGCGTACCGATGTCAGGTCGAGGGAAACACCAAGACCAACAAAGTGCTTGATCATTCCATTCTCCACATGGCGATACCAAACGTCAGCAGTTTAGGTGAGTGCTGGATGCTCCGCGATCACGCCATGTATTCGGCTTGCGGCCCATCTTGGCGGAGCGGCATGGAGGTGCTGCGCTTCAAGCTGATGGTAGAACATGGCCCTGTCCGAAACAGTCACTAGTACCGTTCCACAGAGATTATGACTCCTTGACGGGATAGGCTTTGCGGAGTTTTTCGCGAGCCTTCTCGGTGGTGAACATCCACGGATCTGAGCGCCTCGGCGTTGCGCCGCAGCTGCCAAGTGACGACCTCGGCGAGGATCGTTTCGTAGTCGTCGATGCGGCGGTCGAGGCATTGGCTGCTCAGGACGCGATTTCGATTCCCACCATATTTAGCCAGCTGGCGTGTTTCGGGGTATGGTGGAACTGGAGGCGCTTCAGCACCCGGTGCGGGAAGCCGTCGTAAAGCGCACCAGTGAATGGGGGAGAGGTTGTCCATCACATCGTCCCGGTGGCGGCTTTGAGCAGGCGGTCGCCACAAAAGCGCCTCCTCCTTACTCGATAGCTTGCGCTCAACCTTGGGGCGCGGCTCCTCGGTGAGCGCTCCTTCCAGGTTCGCTTCCACATAGCGGCGCCGGTCCGATAAATCGTCGATCCTGAGACCTTCAAGGTTGCGGCGATCACCTCGTCGCTCACGCCGTCGTTCGCGGTCAAGAGGAGTTTTATTTTGCGCGTCACGTCCCCCGCCCAACAGCGGGTTAAGTTGATCACGTTCCGATTGGCTAAGGTCACTTATACTCACCTGCACCTCCTTCAGCGTGTAGGCGCAGGCGAATCCGGAAATGAGTCAGTCACTTGGCGAACGACAAGCCGCGCCACTGCCACGCTTTACGCAGCTTCAAGGCCGGTATTTGGCCTTCATCTACGCCTATAGCCGAATCTTCAAACAGCCCCCGGCCGAAGCCGACATGCGGCGCAATTTCGACGTCACCGCTCCAACCCTCCACCAAATGGTGCTGACCTTGGAAAAAGCCGGGCTCATCACACGGGTGCCCGAAGCTACCCGAAGCATCCAACTTCTGGTTCCTCCGGAAGCGCTTCCTATCTTGCGCTAAAACAACCCGTCATAATCTCTGTGGAACGGTACTAGTTCGCAGCATCGCAGGTAAGAGATACGAAGGCTGGATAACGGTGATCTGCCACTCTTTCACCCTAGCGGCGATTAGAGGCTCAGCCTTTTCTGTTACGCTATAAGGCGCAGGTTGAGCAGTCGGGGGAGATGCGAGGCGTTGTTACGGAGCGTCGGAGCCGATTGCAGTGAAGACCTCGGCGAAGGCCCCGGGTCTGATAACCAAGCGATGAGCGGGGTTCGGGGTGTTGCAGTCCTCCGCCCATTCGGCGAAGGCGCTGGGGGCGTGGTTGAGGCTGACGAACGGGGCTCCTTCAAGAATTCATTTCGCGGGCACCCGGAAGGCCCAATAGTGTGCATCCTCCTCGGCGACGTATCTGCCGTTCCTCAGGCACTGTGCCGGTATGAGGACGCCCTCATCTTGGAGGCGCCGGACCTCGCCCTCAAAGGATGTCGTCTCCGCATAGCTCTTGCGGGTGCTTGCAATGATGAAGCCGTTAGGGCGGGTGACGCGAGCCAGCTCGCGCAACCCATCCGGTCGGACGTGTCCCAGCGTAAGGACGCCGCAGCAGACGGTCAGGTCATAGCTTGCGCTGGGGTAGTCGGAGAGCTGCCCGTTAAGGTCGACATCGCCTCGGGCATGGCGGTAGACGCCGGTTTGCCGGGCCTTTTCGGCCATCTCATCCGAGAGATCGAACCCGTCAATCACCCGGAAACCGAGGCGTTCCAGTTCCACGCCGACGAGCCCTGTTCCGCAGCCAGCGTCGAGGATTGCAATGGCGTTTCGCTGCCCGTTCAAATAAGCCGCCTGCACGGCCCCTGCCAACTCCGCCACGATCACCGGCCCGCGGTACCCGACGTGACCCTGATCCCGATCGAAGGAGCTCGCCCATCCGCCATATAAGTCGGCCAAGCGACCGGCGTCGCCATCAAGGGCATGGGATGCCTTCATGCGCTCTCGTGCGGCTTGCTCCGATGCTGTCTGCTGATCATCCTGGGTGTTCACAACAGTTCCTCCGTGTAAGGGATAGATGGAGTGCGGCACTGCATTCATGGGCGAGCAATGGCCTCAGCGGAAACCACGAGCTGTCTCTCCCCACTCAAGAGCGATTGTAACAGCTCCACGCAGGAGAAAAAGGGTGATTATTGAGAAGTTTACGTTACGTTACGTTAAAATTTTGTAATGCGTGTAGTAACCAGGTCTATCTTCCGACGATTCCGGCATATACCGCCAACAGCACTCCAATAACTCTTTCGTCTGACAACGCTGTATTGTTAATTAATTCATAGGAGAGCTAGCGGGAGGGACATCCACTCTGACAAACTTTGACGCCGATCAGCTCGCGAGCAGCTCTGGAATCTGAGTCAGACGTCGGCTGCATTCCTCCGGTGCGATACCATGCTATTAGCCACGCTTCAACTTTTCGGGTATCGACCCCAGGGCTAGGAACTCGGGTTAGCGCCCTTTTGGGATTGTGGATGATCTGATTCCTTAGGGTCGCCCTGATTCGGAGCCCCGCCGTGACCCTTGCCGCCCTCGAAGGATTTGAGAAGCCGCGCCTGAAGGCGCTGCCGGAGCATTTCTCGATGATCGAAGAACCCGAGAGCCATTGCGGGTGGCGCATCCGCTGCCGGAAGTCCTGCTTCTGGTTGTCTGCGGTACGATCTGCGATTGCGACGACTATTACTTGATTGCAGATTGGGGCGCGACGCCTTTCGACTTCCTGCGCCGCTATCTGCCTTACCATCACGGCGTGTCGGGCGGGCGCTGGCCCGCCTGCCAGACGCCACAACCATCGTACGCGTCAGTCGCGCACTGGACTGAAAGTTAGAAGCCGCCTCGATATGCGATACTTTATCGCCTCCGCCAAACTGACAGCCGAACGGGCCGCCCATGCCATGCGCGGCCACTGGCTGGTCGAGAACGCTCTACACTGGACCCTCGATGTCGTCTTCAACGACGACCAGTCGCGCCTCAGAAAGGGCCACGGCGCTCTCAACATGGCCATCGTGCGTCACTTCGCTCTCAACCTTGTCAGAGCGTCACCGACATGCACCCCATCAAGCTCACGCGCAAAAGGCCCGCTGGAGCCCGGCATACCTCGCTTCAATCCTCGCAGAGATGCCCCGTTAACCTGGATTCGCAGCCCTGGATATCGACCTGCAGTAGGGTAAATTCGCGGCAATGAGAGCAACAAGAGCTTGACGACCTCAGTCGGCGGTCCGATGCGGAGTACCTGCCTGGCCCGTCGGGCAGGAATGCTGAGCGCGATGTGCCGCACGCTCGTTTGGGCTCCGACAATTGTGTCCAACTTCGAACAAAAAGGTTCGCGGAATTGTTCCGGTGAAGCGTCGTCGCTGCAAAAGCAATGATTGCATAGCCTTAATTCAATTGGCACGGCGTTTGCTCCCGGTTCGATTAGCACAGAATGCACGTAAAAAAACAGGGACAAGGCTATTGCTGACACCGCGAAGCTCAATACAACCGTCTGAGAAGACCGTCCCTGTACCCGCGGAATATCGGGATATAGTACAATCCAGAGGTCCGTGCGGCGTAGCTGTATTGCGCGTGATTGGTCTAAAGCCGACGCGCCAACGCGTGGCGCTCGCCGATTTGCGGGTGGCCGATTTTCATCCGCGTATCGTTGCTCATGAAGTCAATCAAAGGGCCACCCTAGGCAAGTTCGGTGTCTCACGAGCAACCTTTTACAACGCGCAGAACCAGTTCCTTGAACCAGCGCCTTTATGCATCCTCAGAGTTGACAGATCACACGCCTATTTCGACGCAGGCACGTCCGATCACAATGATTTTTTTAGTCGAGGACAAGTGGGGATCGCCGATCCCTTTTCAGGCGCCATCGGCGTAGAGGGCCTGTCTGGCCAAGGCACCCAGATCATCCATTCCAACTGCTCGTTCAGATTGCGAAGATCAAGAATGCCGAAAATTAGGATCTGCTCTATGTCATCCCGGGCGAGTATCTTTAACTCGATATTGGAGCAACGTTTGGATCATGAAGTTAACTGGCGATCAGAGACTGGAAGCTTATCGACGGATGCTTCGTATCCGTCGGTTCGAAGAAGAAGGTATGCGGCAGTGCGAAGATGACAAAATCCCTGGTTGGTTTCACTCGAGCGTGGGGCAGGAAGCCGCTACCGTGGGGGCATGTCTCGCCCTTCGGAACGATGACGCCATGACCGGAACCCATCGTTCGCACGGCCATCCGATCGGCAAGGGTGCTGATCTGAACACGCTCATGGCCGAGCTGATGGGAAAGGCGGGCGGCATTTGCAAGGGGCGCGGCGGTTCAATGCACGTTGCAGACAATTCGGTCGGGATCATCGGTGAATCGGGTATCGTCGGAGGAGGCATTCCTCTTGCCACAGGGTGTGCGTTCAGCGCCAAGTTGCGCGGTGTCGATCAGGTTACCCTTTGCTTCTTCGGCGATGGGGCGGTGAACCAGGGCACCTTCCATGAGAGTCTCAACATGGCGTCGCTTTGGAAGCTTCCGGTCATCTATCTTTGCGAGAACAACGGCTA
>NZ_JBWJFQ010000048.1:0-2500 GCF_057784235.1 Mesorhizobium sp. CNPSo 4670
CATATGCTCCAAAAGCGCAACGCCCGCCGGCTTTTGGCCTGACGGGCGTTTTGTTGATTTGGTTGCTGGAACAGGCTTAGTCTTATTTGTCCTACTGCGTCGACTATGGTTCCTTGCGGGGCGCTGATGAGGGGAGTTCCATGGTCACGGTCGGCCGGACACAAAAACAGCCCGGGCTGGGCCGGGCTGTTTTAATTTGGTTGCGGGGACAGGATTTGAACCTGTGACCTTCAGGTTATGAGCCTGACGAGCTACCGGGCTGCTCCACCCCGCGTCAACTAGAAGTAAGCGCAAGCCTACGATAGGGATGGCCTACAGATAGGTAGAAGCCTCACCAAATGAAAGGGCCGCTTACGCGGCCCGTGATCCCGTTGGCGGGCCTGTTCATAAAGAGAAGATTTCTCTCCATCCGATTTGGATGTGAGATCAACGTGCGTTTGGCAGACCTGGCAGCGACCTACTCTCCCGCGTCTTGAGACGAAGTACCATCAGCGCTGGAGCGTTTCACGGCCGAGTTCGGAATGGGATCGGGTGCAGCCGCTCCGCCATAACCACCAGGTCGGCAAAACGCACGTTGTTTCGAGAAGCTTTTGAGCGAAGAGCCAACAGTGAATAGCGAACAGGGGTTACCTATGCGCTCTCTCGGAGCTGTTCGCTGGTCTTATATGTGCCTGGTTGTCCTTGGGGGTCTGCCCTTCGAAGCGAAGCTTCGCAAGGTCGACCGACCGTCGGCGCCGATGCGCCGCACCCACGTAGCGCCGCCCGAAGGGCGGAACAAGCGTGAGTGAGAACAAACCATCTGACTTTGTCAGATGGGCATAAGGAATGAGAACGATCAAGCCGATCGAACTATTAGTACCGGTAAGCTTCAAGCGTTGCCGCTCTTCCACACCCGGCCTATCAACGTGGTCGTCTTCCACGGTTCTCAGGGAATACTCGTTTTAAGGTGGGTTTCCCGCTTAGATGCCTTCAGCGGTTATCCCGTCCGGATATAGCTACCCTGCTATGCGGCTGGCGCCACAACAGGTCCACCAGAGATCCGTCCATCCCGGTCCTCTCGTACTAGGGACAGATCCTTTCAATATTCCTACACCCACGGCAGATAGGGACCGAACTGTCTCACGACGTTCTGAACCCAACTCACGTACCGCTTTAAATGGCGAACAGCCATACCCTTGGGACCTGCTCCAGCCCCAGGATGCGATGAGTCGACATCGAGGTGCCAAACAACCCCGTCGATATGGACTCTTGGGGGTCATCAGCCTGTTATCCCCGGCGTACCTTTTATTCGTTGAGCGATGGCCCTTCCACGCGGGACCACCGGATCACTATGACCGACTTTCGTCTCTGCTCGACTTGTCAGTCTCGCAGTCAGGCAGGCTTATGCCATTGCACTCAGCGAACGATTTCCGACCGTTCTGAGCCCACCATCGCGCGCCTCCGTTACTCTTTAGGAGGCGACCGCCCCAGTCAAACTACCCACCATACATTGTCCCGGACCCGGATAACGGGCCGCGGTTAGACATCCATAGTAATAAGGGTGGTATTTCAAGGGTGGCTCCACCTGAGCTGGCGCCCAGGTTTCAAAGCCTACCACCTATCCTACACATGCCACTACGAATGCCAATGTAAAGCTATAGTAAAGGTGCACGGGGTCTTTCCGTCTAACCGCAGGAACCCCGCATCTTCACGGGGAATTCAATTTCACTGAGTCTATGCTGGAGACAGCGGGGAAGTCGTTACGCCATTCGTGCAGGTCGGAACTTACCCGACAAGGAATTTCGCTACCTTAGGACCGTTATAGTTACGGCCGCCGTTTACTGGGGCTTCGATTCAGAGCTTGCACCCCTCCTCTTAACCTTCCAGCACCGGGCAGGCGTCAGACCCTATACGTCGTCTTGCGACTTCGCAGAGCCCTGTGTTTTTGATAAACAGTCGCTACCCCCTGGTCTGTGCCACCCTCCTCCACTTGCGTGGAAAAGGGTCACGCTTCTTCCGAAGTTACGCGTGCAATTTGCCGAGTTCCTTCAGCATAGTTCTCTCAAGCGCCTTGGTATACTCTACCAGACCACCAGTGTCGGTTTCGGGTACGGTTTATAAGGAGGAGCTATTTCCTGGAACCACGCAGCAGCCCGTTCAATCCGATAAGATTGGACTACCTCAATGATCCGTCACTACCTCCAAGCCCACGAATATTAACGTGGTTCCCATCGACTACGCGTTTCCGCCTCGTCTTAGGGGCCGGCTAACCCTGCTCAGATTAGCTTTAAGCAGGAACCCTTGGTCTTTCGGCGGGGGAGTCTCTCACTCCCCTTACGTTACTCATGTCAGCATTCGCACTTCTGATACCTCCACCACCCCTCACGGGTATGGCTTCATCAGCTTACAGAACGCTCCGCTACCGCTCGTGATTGCTCACGAACCCTAAGCTTCGGTGTATGGCTTTAGCCCCGTTACATTTTCGGCGCAAAGACCCTTATTTAGACCAGTGAGCTGTTAC
>NZ_JBWJFQ010000049.1:0-5797 GCF_057784235.1 Mesorhizobium sp. CNPSo 4670
GAGATGAGATGAGGGGTAAGGCCCAGACGGTGCTGGGTCTGGTTGACCCGGCGACGCTAGGCCAGACGTTGATGCACGAGCATCTCTTCTGGGATTTTATACAGCCGGGTCGACAGGATGCGTCGAGCACCGGCGGTCCCGACCCGCGCGACTACTGGAAACTATTGATGGGTGGCGCCGCCGATCCGCGCGACATTAGGCAGAAGGATCGCGGGGTGGCTGCTCGCGAGGCCGCTCGCATGGTCGAGGCAGGTGGCGGGACAATCGTCGAGCTAACGATCGGCGGTATCGGCCCTGACGCCGAGGGTCTGATGGAGGTGTCGCGAGAGAGTGGCGCCCATATTGTGATGGGCTGCGGTCACTACGTCGAGGACTGCCAGGACCCGGGTAATCACAATCGAACCATCGAGAGCTTCGCCCAAGAAATGATTGATCAGGTTCAACTGGGTGCCTGGGGAACCCAGGTACGGGCCGGCATCGTTGGTGAGATAGGCTGCCAGTGGCCGTGGACCGATCTCGAGAAGCGTGTGCTGGCGACTGCCGTCATCGCCCAGCAGGAAACGGGAGCGGCCCTGAAGCTCCTGCTGCCCGTGTTTAGTGGAGAGGTAAAGTTCCAATGTGAGCGCCAGCTGGCTTTCCGCGAGAGCCGAGCGCGTACAGGGTATAGCTGCGAAACGTTTAGATAGAATCGAGGTTAAGCGCAGCAGCTACCGCGGCGTGAAGAGCGAGGGCGCGTAAGGGCGCTGCTGCCTAAATGAGCCCGCTGGGCCGACGCATTACCAAGCCATCAGGTTTGTAGCGCCGACTAGCAGGCGGCGGTGAACTCGTGTGTTTGCTTCCGGGTTCTCTTAAGGCGTGCCCCTCGTTCAAGGCAATGATCTCCCACGCGCGGGAGCCGCACAAGCCTCCGCTCGTTGTTGAGGCCGATGAGGTTGTTGTGTTCCTGGAGGCGGTCCAGTCCCAAGCGCTGTGCCGCACTGACCAGGTCACGCGGCGAAACTCAGACGCCGAGGGGATGCAGTCGTCGCAATTGTTGGTTTCCTGTGGCCTGGTCCGGCCGCGCGCTATTCTCCGGATCGTGACAATGACCATTTCGCTACCGGACCATGCTGATGCAGCATGCTTTGAACGAGGACTGGACTGGGTTTGCGCCAGGCATGAGTTCTGGCCGAGATAGTCCAGCGTTTCGCGAGCCATGCCTTCCGATACTTCGTAAGCTGGCAGCGAACACTATTTGGATGTCGCACTCCGCCTTCACTTTTACATGGCTTACGCGGCCAATCGACATTGACTGCTCCGCCTCTTCCGTCCTTGGCCAAGAAAAACGCCCCTGATCACTGTTCGCCTCGAGGGCTCCACGCGCATCACATTCAGCCGCGTCCGCGTTGATATGATCCATCTGCGCCATTTTATGGCTGTCGAAAACATCTGTTGCAAAGTTGGCCCCCACAGGCTAGGCTCCAAAATGCGACGGCTGCGCAGGCGTTCGTGCCGGCTGCTTGAGAAAACAGCAACGACAGGGGGAAAACGATGAATAGACTTATGACGATGGTTGCGGCCGTGGCATCGCTAGCCGTCGGAATCGAGGCCGCGACGAGCGCTGCCAATGCCGGGGCCGTGCTCGATAAGGTGCTGAAGTCGGGGGCGCTCAAGGTCGCAGCTGGACCTGATTGGGGAACGATGTCGTCCCTGAACAACGAAACTCAACAACTCGAAGGCTACGACATCGATGTTGCTAAGGGCATCGCCGACCACTTGGGTGTGAAGATCGAGTTCGTGACTCCTAGCTGGGACATCATCACGTCAGGCAATTGGCAGGGTCGTTGGGATATCGCCATGGGCCAGATGACACCAACTGCGGGGCGAGCTGAGAAGTTCGACTTCCCTGCCGTTTACTTCTATGCGCCGGTGGTTGCTGTTGTACATAAGGATAGCAAGGCAGTCAAACCTGCCGATCTGAACGGCAAGAGGGTTGGGGTTACCGCGGGCTCCGTGCAAGAGGAGTACGCAAACCATACCTTTAAACCCAATTGGGTGGACGCGAAGCCGATAGAGTTTCAGGTCAAACCAGGCGAAATCAAAACATACGCGACTACGAATGTGGCTTTCGACGACCTCCGGCTAGGCGATGGGGTTCGACTGGATGCAGTCCTAACTGATGGAACTGTGATGAATGATGCAATAAAGGCTGGCTATCCAATAAAGCCTCTTGGCGAGCCGCTATTCTCCTCCCCGGGAGCCATTCCCGTGCTTCATGGAGACAAGGAATTCAGCGGTAAGATCGCCGAGGCTATCCAAAAAATGAAAGAAGACGGCACGCTGTCGAAGCTGTCGCTGAAGTGGTACGGGGTGGACTACACCACGGAAAAGTAGCGATCGCTAAGCTATGGCGACCTAGGCTGTCCTCCGTCGCTTCATTCACTAGAAGGCTGCATTCGTTTTCGGTCAGCTAGATCCCCCATCAGCGTAAGCGCCCCGTCATCGATGGAATGGACCAATAAACGCCGCGGCAGCTCCCGAAACCACCATAGACATCTGCCACTGTCCCAAAAGTGGATCGGCAACATCCGCCAGCCGCAACCCGAACGGACCAAGTAGCGCACGGCGCAAGGTCGTGAACACACATCATTATCTCGCTTCGGTGGCGGATTGCTGCCGACAGGCTTCCCACCTTAGCGGTGCAGAAGCTTACTTCTATAGTCGGACGAGGGGACGAAGGATAGCTGCGATGAGATTAAGCGAATACGCAAAGTACGATGCCACTGGTTTAGCCTCGCTGGTGAGAACCCGTGAAGTGACTGCTGTGGAACTGACGCGGTTGGCCCGCCAGGCACACGACGAGATCAATCCTCTTATTAATGCCGTTATCGAATTCTACGAAGATGCTGAGACCGTTGCTGGCGCCGACGCGGGGTCTTTCAATGGCGTGCCATTCCTTCGCAAGGATACCGGTGCCACCGAAGCTGGGCGCCTCCAGGAACACGGAAGCCGTCTTTTCAAAGGCTGCCGCTCCGATACCGACAGCTATTTTTTTCGTCGCGCGCGGGAGGCCGGGCTTCGGACTGTGGGAAGGACAACGATACCCGAGCTTGCATCTACCGTAATGACGGAGTCCATTGTCAACGGCATCACCGGTAATCCATGGGATTTGAAACGATCCGCGGGAGGCTCGTCCGGGGGAGCAGCAGCGGCGGTGTCCGCCGGCATCACTCCCATTGCACATGGCAGCGACGGCGGTGGGTCAATTCGCATCCCGGCGTCCTGGTGTGGCCTTATCGGGCTGAACCCGTCCCGAGGAAGAGTTTCCGGCGGCCCGAACAATCAGGACCCATCGTTTGGTCTCAGCCGCGAGTTTGTTCTCTGTCGGACGGTGCGCGACATGGCCGCTGCGCTGGATGTCTTTTCTGGTCCTCACCCTGGCGATCCATTTATCATCGTCCAGCCAAGCCGTCGCTATTTAGAGGAACTATCACAGCCCACTGGCACTTTGAGGGTCGGGGTCGCGAGAACGAGTTGGGGCGCGGTCGACCTTGACCCAGAAGTGCTGCACGCTGTCGAGGCGACGGCAATGCTTCTTGAGGGAATGGGGCACACGGTGATAGACATCGATCCGCTATATGAACCGGCCGAGTACAGCAAGTTTGACTCCGCCCCGACGACCGCCATTTGGCTCGAAGAAACGGCGCGAACCCTGGGGCGTATGATTAGTTCGAACACGCTGGAGCCGGTCAACCTCAAAAGGTATCGATATGGCCGCGATTTGCCCCTATCCCAAACGTGGGACGTCCAGGAGGGCCTTCGTAGAATGCGTTTCCGCGTGGGCGAGGCGATCGATGCCTTCGACATTCTGCTGACTCCCACAATGCCAATCGTGGCCGTGCCGCATGGTGGGATTTATACTGCGATTAACCCGGAGGTCTCCGTGGAGGAATACTTGGAAGCAGATACTGCTATTTGTCAATACACAGGCGTCTTCAATGTCACCGGGCAGCCTTCGGTCTCTTTGCCTTTGGCACAAAGCTCTAGCGGGTTGCCGATCGGTATTCAGATTGTAGGCCGGTTTGGCGACGAGGCCACACTGGTCCGTGTCGCACGCGATCTGGAAGAAGCTAGTCCTTGGCGTCAACGGCGGCCAAAGGTTCGAGCAGAAGGCAACTGACGATCAGCTCTAAACTAACAGGTTGTTGAAGAAGTCCACTTGCGGGCGTTGGGCACGCGAGCGCCATGACACTGCCGCAGGGCCTGAACCAGTGCTGGAGCCTGTGATGGTCGACGACTTCACCCGGGAGTGCCTGGCCCTCGTGGTCGACACGTCGTTGTCGGGCATGCGGGTAGCTCGGGAACTGGACCGCCTCGTCGAGGCACGGGGCCGGCCGCTGATGATCGTCTCCGACAACGTACTAAGCGCGGAAGGCAAGGGAGCCTGCAGTCAAAGTCTCGCTGTTCGTCAGCATGCTCTTGCTGCGTGACGTTGGTCAAGTCATCGAACCAGGCGGCTTCCACCGGCAAGGGAAAAGGTCTCGTCCATAGCAAACACAGGGTACGCACGAAGGCGGCCCTCACCGTCCTCAACACGAGCTTCTGATCCAGGCGGAAGACCCGAACATTATCTACAGGGTCATCGAAGCGATGCCCTCACGGCCCTAGCTGACAGAGGTTCTTCCACCTGGCACCCGCCCCTCAACGACGGGCCGGTAGTCGGAACCACCTTTGACGACGGCGTGCACGACACGCGCCATGTTGGCGGTAATAGCGGTCATTGCCTTGCGGCGCAGATCAGGATTGTCGCGATCCCTCGCGATGTAGCGTTCGAACTTATGACGTAAGCCATTCTCCCGTTGGCGGATAGCGGCTTGTCCGGCGATCCACAGGGTGCGGCGCAGCCGAGCATTGCCGAATTTGGAAGCGGGTCTGGCCCCGATATTGGCCTGACTGCTGTGTCGAGAGGTCCAGCCCGCAGAACTTTAGAAACTGGCGATGATGACCGAAACGGCGAAAATCGCCGGCTTCGGCAATGATGGTCAATGCGTTGATCGGTCCGATGCCCGGGATTTGTCGCAGGAGTTGATAGTCCTGGCTGTGCCGCAACAGCTCGTCGGCCTGCGCTTCGAGCTCATTGCGCTGCCGGATCAGGCTGCGTGCTTCGTCAATGACCATCCGGAACATGCGAATGGCAGGCGCACCAAGTGGCAGCGGCAGCCCGATCGATGAGCGCGCCGTCTCGTAAATATCCATCAGAATCTGTCTTGCTGACCTTGCGGCCGACATCCCAAGCTGCCGTCACAAACTCCTCCTTCGTCAGCGGCGTGATGCTTGCTGGGGTCGGAAGGGCATGGAGGAAGGCGAAGAACCAATCGCTGCGGCTGTTTCCCCGGAAGCGATCGATCTCGGGAAAATACAGCGGCAGGTAGTGCGTCAGGATACGGTACTGGATCTCGGTCTTGGTCCTGGCGATCGCTTCATGTGTCTTCGACAGTTCCTGCACGTCGTTGATGCCGGCCCGCAGCGGATCATGGTAGAGCTGCTTCGCTTGGATCCTGAGCATGTGCAGGATTACCTGTGCATCCTTTGGATCGTTCTTGTCCTAGCTACTGTGCAACGCTTCTCGTGTTCGGGCCAGCGCCAGCGACGACACCAGCCGCACCTCAAAACCCGCTTCAGCCAGGCGCCATGCTATTGGCCGGTGATAGTTCCCGGTCGCCTCAAAGGCGCAGACCACAGGGCGGCCGTACGCCTGCAGCACTTCGATCAGATGGTCGTGCTCAGCACGGGTGTTGAGGACCAAAAGGCGACGCCG
>NZ_JBWJFQ010000050.1:0-5479 GCF_057784235.1 Mesorhizobium sp. CNPSo 4670
TCCTGAGGGACTACCAGCTCCTGACGCAAGAGTTGCGGGGGAACAATCCGGGTCTCGCCGCCCGGTCGCGGTTCGTGGATCCCCTCATAACCCTTGGCAGCCTGCGCTTGGGCACCGAGAGCGACATGCTAGGCGCATTCCAGCGCATCGTTCATGATCACAATGGCGACGACACGGCCGACTTCCTGTTCCTGCCAGTGAACGATGCCAGTGCCAATCGCCGCGGCAGCCATTGGTCGCTGCTGTTCGTTGATCGCCGCGAGCGCGGACGGCCGGTTGCCTATCACTACGACTCGAACGGGAGATACAACGAGGCGCCCGCAGGACAACTCGCAGCAAGGCTGGGCGCGCGCTTGGAGTCACCCCGCATCCCCCAACAGCGAAACGGTCATGATTGCGGCGTCTTTGTGGTGGACGGCACACGCGAGCTGGTTAGGCGATTGGCGCAACCAGGGCAGCCAGTCCAGCTGGACCTCGACGGGCTCCGTGCCGATCGGCAGGCACTGCAAAACCGACTGAGGGGCTGAAGTTCGCCACGGCGGGATAGCTTAAATTTAGACTGGAGCACCTCACGCCTACGGCCTGGGGCTCGGGTCCGATAGGTGGGAGGCGCACGCCCTGCGAAGGAGCACTCCACCTGACGTGAAAAAGCAGCTGACTCATTTCTTGTGCGAGGAGAAGCAGTATTTGTCTCGGATCTCGATCTATGGGGTCTTGACGGCGAAGCGCGCGGGCACATGCACAACGCTCGGGGCGTGTTGTCGTGATCAGCTTGTCGACAGCTTCCCCATTTAACAAAACAGACAGGGTTGGTCGCACTGGACGAACATCGGCTGCCGATGCTCACGGTGCATGCCTGCCGAGGGCTGTTAAAGGGTAGTTTGTTCCTGATTTCCGGCACGTCAAATCCAGCCCAGCTTCGATGCCGATATTTTTGAAGGGAGGAACGGATGGATTTCGCCTCGACGAAGTGGGAGCAGGTAAAGTCGGACAGCGCGGGCCGGCAAGCGAGTTCACCTGCGGTGCCGTCCGCAGATGCAGCGACCTTTGAGCGGCAGCTGAGCGAGATCGCCAATTCCCGTGGCGGCAGAGCAATGCCGGCGGCCTCGACGTTGCAGCCGGTCCAGTCAGCTGGGGTTTTGATAGGGCACAGCAAGGAGCCTCTTTATTCCGAGGACGCTCGCCTTATTTCGGGGCTTGAGAACGCGCTCCCCAAGGGCAAGGCCGCCAATCACACCGCCAACGGCTATATATACTCTCTTCGCAGCTTCAGCCGCCGGCTCTTCGCAAATAAAAGAGATCCGATTGCTGCTCGGCTCGACGACCAGTCGCTTACCGATGATGCCCGCGAAGCCATCGAAAAGGGTCATAATAGACGACTCCTCTCGGCAATAAACTATCTCCGGACCTTCCAGTCGACGGGCGGATTCGTGCCGATCACAAGCCGGACTGATCTAATTCCTCACCCCCATGACGTGGCTCTCATCGAAGAGTACAGAAACGACGCGGAGACATCGACCCGCAAGGTGTATGCAACTGTTCTTCGCAAATTCAGTGACTACCTGCGTAAGAGCAACAAGCCAGGCATTGCTGGTCGGCTTTCGGGCACGTCGTTGGGCGGCGATGTCGAGCGCTATAGGAGAGACGTCGGCGGTAGTGGGAATGTCGGTGCCGCACTGGCTGATCTGCGAAAATCGCAGGCAGGCGCTAAAGCGATGGGACTCGAGCGCCATATTCCCCTCGTTCCTGCTGCCGAAAACGCGGTCCGGATGGAGCCGATGCAGGAAGCGCACAGGTGGCCAGCGGAGCTGCCTCCTGTAGAAAGCTACGATCAGGATTTGCTTTGGGAGATGATGGACAAACCCGGCCCGTCGTCATCTCTCGAGCCAGCCGCGCGCCATGACCAGTCATCGGATCCCCGAGAGTCCGTTCGCCACTTGAACTGGGGCTACGACCGCCAGCAGTTCCCCGACAAGCCGATGGGTGCATTTGCCAGCAGTAACCTCCTGCCAGGCGAGGAGGTCCTCATCAACGATGAGCGTGACACAGCTGGGTTGCGGCCAGCGAAGAGGCCGAGGACCCTGGACAATCTAGACGGCCTTGCCATTGCGCAGCAGCTGAGCGAGATCGCCAATTCAGCTGGAATTAGAGCAATGCCGGCCGCCTCGACACTGCAACCGTCTCAGACAGCTGGAGTTTTGACAGGGCGGAGCAAGCAGCCTCTTTATTCCGAGGACGCTGGCCTTATTTCGGGGCTTGAGAACGCGCTCCCCAAGGGCAAGGCCGCCGATGCCACTGCCTACGCCTATGTATCTTCTCTTCGCAACTTCGGGCGCTGGCTCTTCGCAAATAACAAAGACCCGATTGCTGCTCGGCTCGACGACCGTTCGCTGACCGATGATGTGCGCGAGGCCATGGAAAAGGGTCATTACGGGAGACTCCGTGCGGCAATAGACCATCTCCGGACCTTCCAGGCGACGGGCAACGTGCTGATCACAAGCCGCACCGAGCTAAATCCTCACCCCCAGGATCTGGCTCTCATCAAAGAGTACAGAAATGACGCAGCGACAAGGACTGGCAGGTTGTATGCAGCTCTTCTTCGCAGTTTCAGTGACTACCTGCGTGAGAGCAACAAGCCGGGCATTGCTGGTCGGCTTTGCGGCACGTCATTGGACGGCGATGTCGAGATCTATAGGAAGGACGGCGGGGGCAATCGGAAAATCGGTGCCGCACTGGCTGATCTGCGAAAATCGCAGGCAGGCGTTAAAGCGATGGAGCTCGAGCGCCATATCCTCCCCGTTCCTGATCCCGAAAACGCGCCGCGGATGGAGCCAATGTCCGTCGGCGGCGCCGCTGCGCAGCAAAGCGCGTCTCAGGGCGCGGGCAGATGGCCAGATGAGCTGCCTCCTGTAGAAAGCTACGATCAGGATTTGCTTTGGGAGATAATAGACAAACCCGGCCCGTCATCTCTCGAGCCAGCGGCGCGCCATGACCAGTCTTCGGATCGAGCGTCCATTCGTCCCTTGAACTCGGGCTACGACCGCCAGCAGTTCCCGGACGAGCCGATGGGTGCATTTGCCAGCAGCAACCTCCTGCCAAGCGAGGAGGTCCTCATCAACGATGAGCGTGACACAGCTGGGTTGCGGCCAGCGAAGAGGCCGAGGACCCCAGCCAATCTACACGGTCTTGCCATTGAGCGGCAGCTGAGCGAGATCGCCAATTCAGGTGGAGCAATACCGGCGACCTCGACACTGCGGCCGGCTCAGTCAGCAGTTCGGATAGGGCGGAGCAAGCAGCCTCTTTATTCCGAGGACGCTCGCCTTATTTCGGGGCTTGAGAAGGCATTCCCCAACGGCAACGCCGCCAACCGCACTGCCTACAACTATGTATATTCTCTTCACAGGTTCGGGCGCTGGCTCTTCGCAAATAACAAAGATCCGTTTGCCGCCCGGCTCAACGAGCAATCGCTGACCGATGATGTGCGCGAGGCCATCGAAACGGGTCATTACGGGAGACTCCGTCCGGCAATGGACCATCTTCGGACCTTCCAGTCGGCGGGCGGAGTGGTGCCGGTCACAGCCCGCGCTGAGCTAAATCCTCACCCCCAGGACGTGGCTCTCATCAAAGAATACAAAAACGAAGCAGCGACAGGGACCCGCAGCCGGTATACAGTTGTTCTTCGCAATTTCAGTGACTACCTGCGTGAGAACAACAAGCCGGGCATTGCTGCTCGGCTTTCCGGCACGTCGTTGGACAGCGATGTAGAGCGCTATAGGAAAGACGCCGCGGGTAGTCGGCATATCGGTGCCGCACTGGCTGATCTGCGAAAATCGCAGGCAGGCGCTGAAGCGATGGAGCTCGAGCGCCATATCCTCCCCGTTCCTGATCCCGAAAACGCGCCGCGGATGGAGCCGATGCCCGTCGGCAGCGCCGCTGCGCAGCACAGCGCGTCGCAGGAAGCGGACAGATGGCCAGAGGAGCTGCCTCCTGTGGAAGGCTACGACCAGGATTTGCTTTGGGAGATGACGGGCGAACCCGGCCCGTCGCCATCTCTCGAGCCGGTTTTGATAGGGCGGAGAAAGCAGCCTCTTTATTCCGAGGACGCTCGCCTCATTTCGGGGCTTGAGAAGGCCCTCTTCGAGGGCAATGCCGCCGATGGCACTGCCAACGCCTATGTATCTTCTCTTCGCAGCTTCGGGCGCTGGCTCTTCGCAAATAACAAAGATCCGATTGCTGCCCGGCTCGACGACCGGTCGCTGACCGATGATGTGCGCGAGGCCATCGAAACGGGTCATAATGGGAGACTCCGTGCGGCAATGGACCATCTGCGGACCTTCCATTCGGCGGGCGGAGTCATGCCGATCACAGGCCGCGCTAAGCTAAATCCTCACCCCCAGGACGGGGCTCTCATCAAAGAATACAAAAACGAAGCAAGGACATCGACTGGCAGGTTGTATGCAGCTGTTCTTCGCAGTTTCAGTGACTACCTGCGTAAAAGCAACAAGCCGGGCATTGCTGCTCGGCTTTCCGGCACGTCATTGGACGGCGATGTCAAGCGCTATAGGAAGGACGGCGGGGGTAGTCAGCATATCGGTGTCGCACTGGCTGATCTGCGAAAATCGCAGGCAGGCGCTAAAGCGATGGAGCTCGAGCGCCATATCCTCCCCGTTCCTGATCCCGAAAACGCGATCCGGATGGAGCCGATGTCCGTCGGCGCCGCCGCTGCGCAGCACAGCGCGTCGCAGGGTGCGGGCAGATGGCCAGATGAGCTGCCTCCTGTAGAAAGCTACGATCAGGATTTGCTTTGGGAGATGATGGACAAACCCGGCCCGTCGTTGTCTCTCGAGCCAGCCCCGCGCCAGTTCTCCGACATCGGTGTATTTGCCAGCAGCAACCTCCTGCCAAGCGAGGAGGTCCTCATCAACGAGGAGCGTGACCCAGCTGGGTTGCGGCCAGCGAAGAGGCCGAGGACCCTGGACAATCCAGACGGCCTTGCCATTGAGCGGCAGCTGAGCGAGATCGCCAATTCAGGTGGTCGCCTGCTGTCGTCGGCGGATCCCGTCCATCAACTGGGTGCATTGCCATCGCAGGCGCAGGACATCGTCCAGGCCGGACGGCAAGAACCTGCCGGGTTCGCCTCAACCGGGTGGCCGCAGATGCCGCTCAACTTTGATTGGAGTATGTGGCCGACCCTGGAAGCAGCGCCAGCGCCCGCTGCCAGCGCCCGCCCCGACACCTACCGGGATTTTCCATTGGTTGCTCTGACTGCGGCCACGCCATCTGAATCACGCGACGATGATAATTCCGTGCCGGCGTTTGCAAGCAAATCCGCCGATGCTCAGGTCGGGGCTTTGGGTCCGACCGCCCCGTCTCACGGCCGCGGGCTGGTGCTCCAGGACATGGAATGGCTGGGCGACGAGCATGTCCTGAGGGACTACCAGCTCCTGACGCAAGAGTTGCGGGGGAACAATCCGGGTCT